>CAMDMH010000600.1 GCA_945901835.1 Devosia equisanguinis
GAGGCCAAGATCGCCATCAAGGAGATCCGCCAAAAGAAGAAGGAATTCGCGCACATCAAGCGCGGCCTCATGCGCCAGAAGAAGGACGCAGAGCGCCAGGCCGGCACCAGCCGCGGCAAGAAGGGCGTCAAGACGGGCTTCTTCCACAGCGTCCGCGCAACCGTATCGCGGATGGCGAGCGTCGCCGGCGCCTATGGCACCGCAGCTGCGAAAATGGACCTCCCCCGCATAGAGCAGGAATGCGCGAAGACCGACGAGATCCTCCATAACCTCGATTCCGTGATGATCCAGATCGAGGGCAAACTGCTGCGATTTTCCTGAGGTCGCGGCTCGATCTGCGCCCCAATGTCGAATGATGGCGCCGGCGGCGCCGCGCCCATAGGAACCGGCCGATGCGTTACTGGCTTGCTGCACTGGTGTTGGCATTCTCCGGCGCTTTCACGCCCCCTGCATCGGCCCAAACGCCGGCTGAGTTCTTCGCCGGCAAGACCGTGCGCATCATCGTGCCCTTCGACATCGCCGGCACCTACGGCCAGTACGCCCAGCTCGCCGCGCACCACCTGCGCAGTCATCTGCCGGGCAACCCCTCGGTCATTGTCCAGGTGATGCAAGGCGCCGGCGGTATCGTCGCCCTCAATCACGTCTACAACATCGCGCCGAAGGACGGCACCGTCGTCATCATCCCAGCCATCAACTTCGTACAGGACGCCCTGCTCAACCCGCAGGCGAAATACGAGGTCGCAGGCTTCGAGTGGCTCGGCCGGATGATGGAACTCGTGCAGCTCGGCGTCGCATCCGAGAAATCCGGCGTGATGTCGCTCGGGGATGCCAAGCAGCGCGGCGTGAGCAGCGGTGGCAGCGGCACGACGAACCCGACCGTCATGAGCTGGCGCATCCTGAACCTGATGGCGGGCACGAAGTTCAACGTCGTCTCAGGTTACAAGGGCCTGCCCGACAGCCAGCTCGCATGGGAGCGCGGCGAGATCGACGCCGTCATGCTCAATTGGGAGCACGTCGTCGAGCGCCACATGGAGGCCTACAAGGCCGGTCGCATCAAAGTACTGTTCGCTTATGCCGGCCGCTCGCTGCCCGAGATCGCGGGCCACCCGCTGATCGGCAGCTTCGGCCGCAATCCGACCGACAATGCATTCCTCCGTATCTACACCGTCGGCGCAGAGTTGGGCCGCTCGTTCGCACTCGCCAAGGGCGTCCCCGCCGACCGCGTCGCAGCTTGGCGTGCCGCTTTCGACAGCATGCTCGCCGACACCGCGATGAAAGCCGAGATGAGCAAACGCGGTATGCGGTTCGATCCCGCCAGCGGTGTCGAGGTCTGGCGCCTCGTCGCCAAGGCCATGGACTTCCCCCCGGAAATGCTGCCCGGCATAAAAGCCATTTTCGAGCAGGTCATCGCCGGCCAGTAATCGCACCACTCACCACTCACCACTCACCATCAACGATCCACAAGGCCACTCCCATGAGCAACGACATCACCGTCCGCCAGGACGGCAAGATCCTCCGCGTCACCCTGAACCGCGGCGCGGACGGTAACGGCATGACCGACGACATGGTCGTCGAACTCACGCGCATCATCGACGATGCGCCGAAAACATCGCGCATCATCCTCTTTTCCGGCGCGGGTTCGGAATTCTGCATCGGCCGCGCCGGCGTGAAGCCGCCCGCACCGGACGCTCAGGCCCTCGACCGCCGTCGCGACTTCGACACCGTCTTCACCTGCTACGGCGCATTCCGGAAATCCCCCATCCCCATCGTCGGCGTCGTCCAGGGTAAGGCTCTCGGCCTCGGCTGCGCGCTGGCGGCCCTCTGTGACATCACGATCGCGAGCGACAAGGCGACGTTCCAGGTGCCCGAGATGGGCCACCACATCATGCCGGGCATGGTGCTCTCGGCGCTGATCGATCGCGTGCCGAGAAAGGCGATCACTTATCTCGTCCACACCACCGCCACGATCGGCGCCGAACGCGCGCTGACGTTCGGCCTAGTCAGCGAGGTTGTGCCGGCCGCCCAACTCGATGCCAAAGTCGAGGAAGTCTGCGCCGCGATACTCAAAGCACCGCCTATCGCCACCGAGGGCGTCAAGGAATACGTGAGCCGCGCGATGGACATGGATACCGCCAGCGCCGTCGACTTCGCCCGCAATCTCCACGCCGTCCTGAACTCGTCCCGCGAAATCAAGCACTGATCCCAAAAGGGGCCGGACTTCCGCCCAGCCCCGAATTGTTCTGCCCAGCGCAGCCGAGGCCAGACCGAGCCCCATTCGGCGCGATCCGGCCACTGGCCGCAGCGCCCAATAAGCAAAGTCCACGCGGCCCGGCGCCATAGCGTCGTGGCGCTTTCCAGCGCCACGACCAGCAACTAAGTCCCGCGGCCCCAAAGGCTGCAGAAGCGCTGCACCACGAGATGGCGGCCGTTTTCATAGCCCGGCATCTTCGTCCACTTCGGGAACTGCAGCTCCTTCTCCGCCGGATCCCAGCACTTGCCGCCCCGTGCTTCCGCCTGCACCGTCTTCGATGCATCTTCGAGCAGCGTCACGAGTTCCTCGACATCCTTCTTGGTGCCGGTGATCCGACCGCCGTTGCCGGGATGCCCGGGAATGAAGCGGTCGAAGTCCATCTTCTGCAGGCGCTTCAAACCTTCGATCCACTTGAGCGGCTGGCTGTCGGTCATGCCACGGCCCGGAAAAGTACCCGCCGAAACCCAGTCGACGAGGAATGCGATCTTCTCCTTCGGCAACCGCATGATGAGCATGCTGTCCGAATGCGTCTCGCCGATATAGCTGAGCTCCAGCGTCGTCCCGCCGAGCTTGATCGTGCGGCCGCGGTCACTCACGCTCTCGTCGGGCAGCACCGTATTCGGATCGTTGATCGCCTTCAGACGCTCGGTCGTGCGACGATGTGCGACGAATTTCGCGCCGACATCCTTGAAGGCTTTGCCGCCGGCGATGTGATCGAAGTGATGATGGCTGTAGATCACGTACTTGATCGGCTGGCTCGTGACCTTGCGGATCTCGTCGAGATACTGCTGGCCGCCCTGGGGCTTTCCATAGGCGACGGGATCGGTCGCGATCACACCTGCCGGCGTGACGACGAACATCGCCATGTGGTTCTGATTGCGGAACACGTAGACGTTGTCGGTACCCTCGACCTTCGTGGTCTCGATGGCAGGCCGACTTTGCGCGAACGCACCTGTCGTAAACGCTGCGCTGGCAGCAATCGCAACCGCAACCGCAAAGCGCATGGAAGTCAGGGTCATTCAAAGAATCCGGCCGGTGACGGCGGCGAGCGTCAATGCGGTGTCGGCGGCGTAGGTTTCGCGGGCGGCGGGCACGGATTGGCTTGTGCCCTTCATCATTGCCAGCGCGAGATTACGGATGGAAGCGAGTGGTCGCGCGC
>CAMDMH010000601.1 GCA_945901835.1 Devosia equisanguinis
GCCTTCGTCGAGCCCAGCCATTCCGGCCTCAGCGCCATGACCGTGCTGACGTCGATACCGCACATGCCCTCGACCTCGCCGCGCTCCATCGCCAGGAAGATATCGGCCGGCCCCTTGTAGCCGGTCACCACCTCGAACTTCGTGCCGGCGACCGCATTGGTCATCTGCGCATAATCGGAAGCCGGGCTGCTTCGCGCGGTGGAGCCCAGCACGACCTTCGTCGTTCTCGCGTCCTCCAGCGTCCGGATTTTCGACGAGCCGATCGTGTAACAGAGCCGCGTGCCGACATCCGCGGTGCCGAGATGGTCGAACTTCGTCGGATCATAGCGGAACTTGGCAAGATCGCCGGTCAACGGATCGACGAGCGCGTTGGGGAATATGACCGCGAACTGCGTCCCGTCCTTGGGCGCGATCGAATAGATGTACTCGGCCGCCTTGATGCTGGCCGCACCCGGCATGTTCTGCACGATCACGTTCGGCCCACCGGGCACGTGACGGCTCAGATACCGCCCGAGCAACCGGCCGTAGGCGTCGTAGCCGCTGCCGGCATCCACCCCGACGATGATGCTGATCGTCTTACCTTGGTAGTAGTCCTGCGCCTGCGCGCCGCGGCTGCTCATCATGAGCAAGCACGTCATCACGCCTGCGAACGCCAACAATGGCGAGCGCTTCTTCAGCATGGGTCCGGTCCTCCCCGGCGTCGGTGCATTTTCGCAACCGGACGCGCGCGACCGCGCGACCGGCCGAAGCCGATTTCGGCTTCACCTGAGAGGACACACTAATGGAAGAACGTGGCCGGCGTCAGCAGAAATGCGCAACGCCAGCTCAGCGCAGCAGGCCGTCGAGGATGAAGCCCTGATGCGGCTTCAACGCCGTATTCTCCGGCTTGCCCTGGCCCGATTCGGAGGACGCCGTCGCTTCCGGCGTCGCCGGGGCGTTGGGATCGGACTTCGGCGTCTGCAACGGCCCACGCACGCCGCAACTGGCAAGCATGATGCCCGCGGCCAGTATCAGCAGTGCGCTCTTCGCCGTGGACGGCAGAATGACCGGCATCTCAGGTCCAACCTCGTTCCGCGCCAAACACAACGCGGCGTTACGAACTCTATACCCCGCGCGGCTCGTGCAGCGCAAACTAAAGTGAACCTACTCCTAGACCCGCTCCGCAGCCTTTTCCAGCTTCCGCACCCACCCCCGGGCCATTTTCCGGACGTTCTGTGGCGCAGTTCCACCATGGCTGGTCCGGCTCTTCACCGAATTGTCCACGCTGAGCACATCCAGCGCGTCGGCGCGGAAGCGCGGTTCGATGGTTTTCAGATCGGCCAGCGACAGCGCTTCGAGCTCCACGCCGCGGCCCTCCGCCAGCGAAACCACGCGCCCCGTGACGTGATGCGCATCGCGGAACGGCATCTTCAGTTCCCGCACCAGCCAATCGGCGATATCTGTCGCCGTCGAGTATCCGCGCCCCGCCGCCGCCCGCATCACGTCCGCGCGCGGCTCGAGATCCTCGACCATGCCCGACATCGCCGCGACCGCGAGCCCGAAACTGTCGAGCGCATCGAAGGTGACTTCCTTATCCTCCTGCATGTCCTTGGAATAGGCGAGCGGCAGCCCCTTCATCACCATCAGTAGGCTCTGGAATGCGCCGGCGACCCGCCCGACCTTCGCCCGGGAGAGTTCGGCCGCGTCCGGATTGCGCTTCTGCGGCATGATCGACGAGCCCGTCGTGAACTTGTCGGACAGCGTGATGAAGCCGAACTGCGGCGTCATCCAGATCACGATCTCCTCGGCGAAGCGCGACAGATGCATCGCCGCAATCGAGGCCGCTGCCAGCGTTTCGAGCGCGAAATCGCGGTCGGACACGCTGTCGAGCGAGTTCGCCGTCGGCCGGTCGAAGTCGAGCGCGGCAGCCGTCGCATGCCGGTCGATAGGGAACGAGGTGCCGGCGAGTGCCGCCGCCCCGAGCGGGCATTCATTCAAACGCGCGCGGGCATCGGCGAACCGCCCGCGATCCCGGCCGATCATCTCGACGTAAGCGAGCAGGTGATGCCCGAACGTGACGGGCTGCGCCGGCTGCAGATGCGTGAACCCCGGCATGACCGTCGCAGCATGTGCTTCGGCCTTGCGCGCCAGCGAAAGCTGCAAGGCGCCGAGGGCTTGATCCATCGCGTCGATGCGATCGCGCACCCACAGCTTGAAATCGGTCGCCACCTGGTCGTTGCGGGAACGCGCTGTGTGAAGCCGCCCGGCCGGCGCGCCGATGTTGTCCTTGAGGCGGCTTTCGACGTTCATGTGAACGTCTTCGAGCGCCCGCGACCACTTCATCGAACCCGCTTCCACCTCGCCCAGGATCTGGTCGAGCCCCGCGATGATGCGCTTGGCATCCTCCTTGGTGATGATCCCGACCGCCGCCAGCATCTCGGCATGCGCCTTCGAACCACGGATATCCTGAGTAGCCAGCCGCTTGTCGAAGCCGATCGAGGCGTTTATCTCCTCCATGATCTCAGCCGGCGAGGTACTGAACCGCCCGCCCCACATCTTGTTCGCCGACATCTGATGAGACAGGCCTTGCTTGTCGGTGTCCTTGGACATGGGGCATTGGCTCCGAATGGTAGACGGCGCGACGTGACGGCCCATATCGTGAAAGACCACGGGAAGACGAGCAGCACATCATGAGCGGCGAAACGATATGAGCGGCAACACGGCAGGCCCCGGCGCGACATCACGGGCAATCGTCGTCACGGTGCTGGCAGCGCTTACCGGGTTTGCGGCGGTATACGTCACGCTCGGGGGGCGTGACAACGCCCGCCCGTCCTCCACCACCGCTGCACCAGTGACGGCCACAGCCTCGACCACCCGGCAGGACAAGCTCAATACAGGCGAGATGGCCGCATTCGTCTTCAAGAAGGAACCCGAAGCGCTGGCCGAAGCGGCCTTTTCCGACGGCAAAGGCCAGCCGCGTGCTCTGAAGGACTGGCACGGCCGCGTCGTCCTCCTGAACCTCTGGGCGACCTGGTGCGCGCCCTGCCGCAAGGAAATGCCGGCGCTCGCAGCCCTTCAGCGCGAATTCGGCTCGAAGGACTTCGAGGTGGTGGCCCTCGCCGTCGACAGGGCCGGCGCGGAAGCCGCCCAGAAGTTCCTCACCTCGATCAAAGCGACCGACCTCGCGCTCTACATCGACCCCACGGCGCGCGCCGGCACGGCCTTGAAAGCTGCGGGCATGCCGACCACCCTGCTGATCGACCGGCAAGGACGCGAGATCGGCCGCCTGACGGGCGCGGCGGAGTGGGATAGCGACGACGCAAAGCGACTGGTGCGAGCCTTCCTGAAATAGTTGCCGCAGCGCATGCACGGGCAGCCGTTACTTACTGATTTAGCGCAAAGCACTTTCAAATCTCATCGGGAATGCTAGC
>CAMDMH010000602.1 GCA_945901835.1 Devosia equisanguinis
GCGCGCCATCGAGGATGACGGTGCACGCGCCGCAATCGCCGACGTCGCAACCCTTCTTGGTGCCCGTGAGGCCCGCCTCGTTGCGTAGCGTGTCGAGCAGCGAATGGAACGGCTCCACCGCCAGCTCGCGCGCTTCGCCGTTGATTGTCGTCGTGATGGTTCGCTTCATCGGGCGGCCTCCATTGCCGCGGTGACGGCGCGTTGCGTCAATTCCTCGACCATCCGCCGCCGGTAGTCCGCGCTGCCGCGGATGTTGCTGATCGGGCTCGATTCGGAAGCAGCAATGGCCCCGCTCTGTGCGATCAGTTCAGCATCTAACTTCTGGCCCGCGAGTACCGCTTCCGCTTTCCGCGCGCGGATCGGGGTCGGTGCTACGGCGCCGAGCGCGATCCGTATCGACGAGCAGACGCCGCCGGACATTGTCAGCGTGACCGCGACGCCGACTGTCGCCAACTCCATCGCCTTGCGCCGCCCGTGCTTGATGTAGAACTTGCCGGTGCCGGGCGGTGGTGCGGGGATGGTAAACCCTGTGACGATCTCGTCGTGCCTGAGAACGGTCTTGCCCGCGCCCGTGAAGAAATCCTCCAGCGGGACGCTACGCTCTCCACCGGGTCCGAGGATCGTGACGATAGCGCCGTCCGCGATCAGCGGCGGCAGCGTGTCGGCGGAAGGCGAAGCGCGGCACACGTTCCCCGCCACCGTCGCGCGATTGCGAACCTGGATCGAGCCGAGCTCACGCACTGCCTGCCACAACCCGTGATAGTGCTCGCGCACTGCGGGCGAAGTCTCTACCGCGCGTGCCGTCACCAGGGCGCCGAGCCGCAGCCCTTCGCCCGACGATACGACCAGCTGACGCATCCCCGGAAGGTGCTTGGCGTCGATCACCACGTCCGGTGCGCGAATGCCCTCCTTGATCTCGACGAGGAGATCCGTGCCGCCCGCGAGCAGACTGGCGCGCGCGCCGTGCCTGGCGAGCAGCGCGATGGCTTCGGCCGTCGTCGTTGGCTGTTGCAGATCGAAGGGGCGCATGAGGAGGTCCGGTTTCTGAAACACTCCCGCTACTTCATACGAGGTCGGCCCGCACCATCAAGAGGTCAATCGCTCGATATGGAGCGTGTCTTGCCGATAGCACGCCTCCGCGGGGCCTCCGATGGCGAGGCAGCATGTCGCAACTGGTCAGAATTCATGCACAGCGACGCTTGTTAAGGCAGCAATTCCACTTCTGCACAGGCGCCGGCGCCGCTATTATGCCCCTCGGCGCTATACCTGCAAGGGAACTTCGGCGCCCAGCACCACAAAAAGGGGACGAAAGTGATGCCTAGCGTGCTTCCAGCTACGATCAAGATGCTTGGTGCTGCCGCGACGTTGGCGCTGGCCTTTGCGCCGGCCGCAAACGCGCAGGACAAGGTGACGTTCCTGACGAGCTGGTATGCCCAGGCCGAGCACGGTGGGTTCTATCAGGCGCTCGCCACCGGCCTCTACAAGAACGCCAATCTCGACGCGACGATCAAGATGGGCGGGCCGCAGGTCAACGGCATGCAGATCCTCGGCGCCGAGCAGACCGACTTCCTGATGAGCTACGATTTCTCGGTGCTGAAAGCGCTCGAGCAGGGCGTGGCGGCTGTCACCGTCGGAACCTCGTTCCAGTTCGATCTCCAGGGGCTCATGACCCACGAAGACGTGCCGGATCTCAAATCCCTGAAGGGCAAGACGATCCTCGTCGCAACGGCGGGTCGCTCCAACTGGTGGCCGTGGATGCAGGCGAAGTTCGGCTACACCGACGAACAGACCAAGGCCTACACGTTCAACCTGCAGCCGTTCATCGCAGATAAGAACACGACGCAGCAGGCCTATATGTCGTCGGAGCCGTTCGCGGCTGCAAGTCAGGGCGCGAAGGTCAAGTTCTTCCTGTTCGCCGACGACGGCTATCCGCCTTACGGCACCACGATCGTGTCGACTCAGAAGATCGTGCAGGCCAAGCCCGATGTCGTCAGGCGGTTCGTGAAGGCTTCGCTGGAAGGCTGGAAGAGCTACTTGAAGGGCGATGCCTCGCCGGCGAACGCGCTCATCAAGAAAGACAACCCGAACATGAAGGACGAGCAGCTCGCGTTCGCCATCAAACGGCTGAACGAGACCGACGCGCTCGGACGTGGCGACGCCAAGACATCAGGCATCGGGATCATGACGGATGCCCGCTGGAAGGCGACCCACGAATTCATGGTCGGCTCCAAACTACTGAAACCCGACGTCGACGTGAAGAAGGCCTACACGCTCGAGTTCGTCAAAGACCTCAAGATCATGCCGTGACGGTGAACTCGCTCGCGTCCCCCTCCCCTCGATGGGGAGGGGCCGGGGGTGGGGTGACGCCGCCAACGAAGCTCGTAAAATTGCCCCGCACCCCTACTCCCTCCCCGCACAAGGGAAGGGGAACTTGTCGGGGCGCAGTGAATGGTAGACCCCCGATCGATGGACAGAGCCTCCAACACCGAGCACTCAACACTCACCTCTCCCGTCATCGAGGTGACCGGCGCCGAGAAGGTGTTCGCCAACGGCACTCGCGCGCTCGAGCCGATCGACCTGGCGATCCGGCAGGGCGAGTTCATCACGCTGCTGGGCCCGTCCGGCTGCGGAAAGTCGACGCTCCTCAAGATGATCGCCAACCTGCTCGAACCCAGCAGCGGCGACATCCGCTGGTGGGGCAAGGGCTTCGACCACGTCGGCGAGGACGGCAAGAAGCTCGTGTTCGTGTTCCAGGACGCGACCCTGATGCCCTGGGCCAGCGTGCGCGGCAACGTGCGCCTGCCCCTCGATCTCGCAGGAGCGGACCGAAAGCAAGCCGACACCCGCGTCGATCAGGCGCTCGCGCTCGTTGGCTTGACGAAGTTCGACCAGTCTTATCCGCGCCAGCTTTCCGGCGGCATGCAGATGCGCGCCTCCATCGCCCGCGCGCTGGTCACCGAACCGAACATGCTGCTGATGGACGAGCCCTTCGGCGCGCTCGACGAGATTACGCGCAACAGGCTCGACCAGGATCTGCTCGACCTCTGGCACGACAGGAAGCTGACCGTGGTGTTCGTCACGCACAGCATTTACGAGGCGGTCTTCTTGTCGACGCGCGTCGTCGTGCTGGCGGCGCGCCCTGGCCGCATCATGCGCGAGGTGACGATCGACGCACCCTATCCGCGCAACGAGGCCTTCCGCGTATCGCAGGAGTTCGCCATGTATGCGCGCGACCTGCAATTGCTGCTCGCCGAGGCCAGCGCCGCCGGCGCGGTAGAGAACTGAGACTTTTTCTTCTCCTCTCCCCTTGATGGGGAGGGGCGGGGGTGGGGTGGAGCCTCCGAGGCTCCGCCGAACTTCCCCACCCCTATCCCCTCCCCACAAGGGGGAGGGGGACAAGAG
>CAMDMH010000603.1 GCA_945901835.1 Devosia equisanguinis
CGAAACACACCGAAACGGCTCATGGCCTTCACCGCGACGGGAAGCAGGCGCGGCTGCGGCGAGGCGCGGTAATGCTTGATCCTATGCTGGATCGCCTCGGGCGAAGTAAACGGATCTGCGACGCGCTTCGCCGCCGACGCGCCACCACAAGGAACGATCAGTGCGAACGCCACCGCGATCGCCGCGAGCACGCGAACCATATCGACCTCGTTGAACAACTCCGCGTCAGCGGAAATACGCTCGATGGCAACACAGGTGGTATTGAAGCGCCCCCCACCCAGCAATCGACGTGCGCGCTGAGGGAGGACGATTTTGTGGCGTTACCAAGGTGTCTTCCCGGCAGCTCCCTTGGAGTCCGACGTGCTCCCCCCACGCACGCAAAAAGGCGCCGGTTCGAGCCGGCGCCTTTCCATCCATACGAACCCAAAGGGCGGACGTCGCCGCCCCAAGAGTATCCAAATCAAACGTCGGGCTGCTCGCCGGTGCCGGGAGCATCCTCGCCCGCGCCCTCGTCGAACATGTCGTCGGGCTTGTAGGTCTCGAGCTCGGGCGCCTCGTCCTTGACGACGGTGACGTCCTCGCCGCGGGCCTGCCGCTCGGCCTCGTCCTCGCTGCGTGCGACGTTCATCGTCACCTTGATCTGAACTTCCGGATGCAGCTGGACCTTCACCTCGTGCAAGCCGAGGTTCTTGATCGGCTTCTCGATGATGACCTGGCGCTTGTCGATACTGAAGCCGCCGGCCGAGATCGCCTCGGCCATGTCGCGCGGCGAAACCGAGCCGTAGAGCTGGCCGGTATCGCCGGCCTGACGGATCGCGACGAACGTCTTCCCCTTGAGCGTCTCGGCCACCTTCTCGGCCTCGCCCTTGAGTTCGAGGTTGCGCGCTTCGAGCTGTACGCGGCGCTTGTCGAACTCGGCCTGGTTGTCCTTGGTGGCGCGCAGGGCCTTGTTCATCGGCAGAAGGAAGTTACGCGCGTAGCCGTCCTTGACTTTGACGACGTCGCCCATCTGACCAAGACGGCCGATGCGCTCCAGCAGAATGACTTGCATGATCTCTAGTCCTGTTTCGATTGTTGACGTTTCAGATATCGAGAGAAGTTACGAACCATTGGATGGACCAGACGGCCCCGCGCCGGGCGGCAACCGCCCCCGGAAGAAGGGCTCCGCTAGACCGATCATCGCGACGATCAGATTGGAGAAAGGCGGCATGAACAGCAGGCCCGCATAGACGAATGCCAGGATGAACGGCCGGATCGAATATCCCCGGCTCAGGCGGTGCAGAATACCGAGCCCGACCAACATGAATGCGAACAGCAGGGCACTTGCGAAGCACGATGCGATCAAGCCCGGCATATCCGGCGCCATCATCCCGAGCACGGCCGCCCCGAAGCCCAGCGCCATGCCCGGCGGCAGCGTGATCGAGGAAAGGTCCGGCCAGGGCCGAGCCAGCTTGCCGGATTGAACCGTGACGCGCCCCGCAGCCCAAACATTCAACATCGCGACCGTGAACCATGTCGTCGCCAGCGCCCAGGGCATGAACGCAGTCATCAGTGAAGCAAAAGTCGACTTCTGCTCCGGCGTCACCGCTCCGCCACCTGGCCCCTGGCCATCCGCGAACAGCGACTTGTCTAGCATTTCCACCATCGTCGCCTTCACCGAGGCGAAGTCCGTGCCGAGCGTGAGCATACCGGCAGCAGCCGTCACGCCGGCCCACAACGACGCCCACATGATGATGCGACCGATCGGGTACCATTCGACGGTCCCGTCGGCATCGGTGCGATTGAGCAGCGCGAAATAGGAAAACACCGCCGCCGGTGCACCCAGCGCGATGAGATAGATCACGCCGGACCACTGTCCGCCGCTGAGCAGAATTGCGATGCAGCCGACAGCTGCCGCCAGCGCCCCTGCCCGGTATCCCCAGCCGAGCCCCGCGATCGCGACCGGCATCGGCGACAGGAAAAACAGCACGAACAGACCAAGCGCGGTGCCCGTCCATGCCGAAGCATAGAGAACAGCCGACGCGAAGCCTGCGCCAATGCCGATGAGGATTGCGGTGTTCATGTCTGCCAGCTGTCCCGCGCGAGGCGGTTAGAGGCGTGCCCTCCGGAGTTCCGGCGCAAGCCCCAACCTTCGAGTAGGCAGTAGGCAATAGGGTATTGGCAATTGGAACGGCGGCGCGATCACCGCGCTTCCCCTACTGCCTAATACCTATTGCCTACTGCCTCTCTCACTTTACTTGATCACGTACGGCAGCAGACCGAGGAAGCGCGCGCGCTTGATCGCCTTGGCGAGTTCGCGCTGCTTCTTGGCCGAAACCGCCGTGATGCGAGACGGCACGATCTTGCCGCGCTCGGAAACGTAGCGCCCAAGCAGACGCACGTCCTTGTGATCGATCTTCGGTGCCGTATCCGAGGAGAACGGGCACGTCTTGCGCCGGCGATGGAACGGCCGGCGAGCACCGCCGCCGCCACCCCAGCTTTGTCCTGTTTCAGCCATGGATCAACCCTCCGTACGTTCGGGACGGGGCGGCCGCGGGGGCCGCGGAGCATCGCCACCGGGACCACCAGCGGGCCTCGGCCGGAACGTGGAGGCGCCTTCACGGCCACCCTCACGCGGCGGACGGTCGCCACGCGGCGGACGATCTCCGCCGCCGCGGTCACCGCCACGGAAGCCGCCGCGATCGCCACCACGGAACCCGCCGCGGTCGCCATCACGGTCGCCACGACGGTCGTCGCGGTCGCCCTTGCGCATCTGCACGGACGGCTCGGTCTCGTGCGCCTCGACCTTGACGGTCAGGAACCGGAGAACGTCCGTCGCGATGCCCATGCGGCGCTCCATTTCGGTGACCGCCGCTGACGGTGCATCGATATTGAGCAGCGCATAGTGCGCCTTGCGGCTCTTCTTGATTTTGTAAGCAAGGGACTTGAGGCCCCAATACTCGGTCTTCGTGACCTTCCCACCACCTTCTTCGATGACCTGGGAATATTCTTTCATCATCGCTTCGACCTGAGCCGAAGAGACGTCCTGGCGCGCCAGGAACACATGCTCGTAAAGAGCCATGGCCTGCCTTTCCTTCGTTGCTGTCCCACCGGCGCAAAGCCCCTTTGCGGGCCCGTAACCGCATGATAAAGCGGAAGGAAAGGCCCTCGAAAGGTAGAACCGGGAAGAGCGGTGACACCGGAGGAGCGGACAATTGTCCTGCCACAGCATTTCAGCTGCAGCCCTCCGTTCAGCCCCCAACCAGTGGGTTCGACGAGAGGGCTTATGGCGGTCGCAGGCTTGCAACGCAACAGAAAACTGTTGCGTGCGCCTATTTTAGAGGCCGTCCGCAGCCTTCCGCGCCTGCTCCAGCGCGAACGCCCCGTACCCCTGCGCCGCCGTATCCCACACCAGCGA
>CAMDMH010000604.1 GCA_945901835.1 Devosia equisanguinis
CACGACCGGTGCGCCCAAGGGCGTCGTGCGCGACAACGGCGGCCACATGGTCGCGCTGAAGTGGACGATGAAGAACCACTACGGCATCGAGCCCGGCGAAGTGTTCTGGGCCGCTTCCGATGTCGGGTGGGTCGTGGGCCACTCCTACATCTGCTACGCGCCGTTGCTGCACGGTGCGACCACGCTGGTTTACGAGGGTAAGCCCGTCGGCACGCCCGACGCCGGTGCGTTCTGGCGCATTATCGCCGAGCACCGCGTGGCAGCGCTCTTCACCGCGCCGACGGCTTTCCGTGCGATCAAGAAGGAAGACCCGGAAGGCAAGCTGATCGGCAACTACGACCTGCGTGGCTTTCGCACGCTGTTCCTGGCCGGCGAGCGGGCCGACCCCGAGACCATCAAGTGGGCCGAGGCCAAGCTCTCCGTCCCCGTGATCGATCATTGGTGGCAGACGGAGACCGGCTGGGCGATCTGCGGCAATCCCGTCGGCCTCGGCGCATTGCCGGTCAAGCACGGCTCTCCGACCGTGCCGATGCCGGGCTACGACCTCCAGGTGCTCGATGAGAAGGGCCACCAGGTGGCTCCCGGCGAAACCGGCACGCTCGCGGTCAAGCTGCCGCTGCCGCCGTCGTGCTTGCCGACGCTGTGGAACAACGCCGAGCGTTTCCGCAAGAGCTACCTGTCGGACTTCCCCGGATATTACACGACCTCGGATGCGGGCTTCCGCGACGCCGACGGCTACGCCTATGTGATGGCGCGCACCGACGACGTCATCAACGTTGCCGGCCATCGCCTCTCGACGGGCCAGATGGAGGAGGTGGTCGCCCAGCACAAGGACGTGGCGGAGTGCGCCGTGGTCGGTGTCGCCGATCAGTTGAAAGGCCAGTTGCCTGCGGGTTTCGTCGTGCTCAATTCGGGCGTCAACCGCACCGACGCCGAGATCGGCCCGGAGATCGTCAAGCTCGTCCGCGACGTGATCGGACCCGTGGCGGCATTCAAGGACGTGCACATCGTCAAGCGTCTGCCGAAGACGCGCTCGGGCAAGATCCTGCGCGGCACGATGCGCCAGATCGCGGACGGCGAAACCTGGAAGATGCCCGCCACCATCGAGGACCCGGCCGCGCTGGACGAAATCGCGGCGGCGCTGAAGAAGGGTTGAGCGCGTGACTGGGTGATTTCCCCACTGGCGCTAAGGACGCTCCGAACAATAACTGCTACGATTCGCAGGCCGACCTCACGGTTCTCCTCCCCCCATTGTGGGGGAGGTGGCCCGTAGCCCCGGTGGGGGGAAGTCCAACGAAAATCAGGTGATTTGAGGCCCCCCACCCCCGTCCCCTCCCCACAAAGGGGGAGGGGGGAACCCTGAATTTCGATTTAGGCTTTGTTCGAAGCTGCCTAAGTTTGAAGGATGGAAGGTCTCAAAATTCCAATGCGTCCCCGGACGAACGGTCCGACCGCAAGGTCGGAGCGTGAAAATCAGGGTTCTTTACCCCTCTCCGAGACGTAAAGATCCCGGACAGCCTCGCTCCAAGCGGCTTCCGGGAACGCGAGAGACTTCTGTGTTCCCGCGAATGGCGAGATCCCCTCTATTCCGCGCAGCTCGCCCCGGACCTGCTACCTCGCCGGTCCTGTTTCCGCCGGCTTTGCCCAGTCGCTGCTGCCGATCCTACCGATCGCGATCACGGCTTGGGTGCGGCTGTCGACACCGAGCTTCTGCAGGATCGCCGAGACGTGGGCCTTGATCGTCGCTTCCGACACGGTGAGCTTGTAAGCGATCTGCTTGTTGAGCAGTCCCTCACCCAGCATCATGAGCACCCGCACCTGCTGCGGCGTGAGCGTCGCCAGACGCGTTGCGAGATCGCGCGCCTCGGGGTCGGCCGCACCATCGAGCGGGATGTCCGGTGGGCTCCACACGCCGCCATCGAGAATGTGCCGGACCGCCTCGCGAATCTTTTCCACAGGCAGAGATTTCGGCACGTAGCCGGATGCCCCGAATTCCAGCGCCCGCCGGATGATCGTCGGATCTTCGCTGGCCGACACCACGACGACGGGGATCTCGGGGCTCTGCGCGCGCAGGAACAGGAGCCCTGACAAACCTTGTACACCGGGCATGGTGAGATCCAGCAGAACGAGATCGACGTCCTCGTTCTTGTCGAGTGTCTCGGACAGCTCTTCGAGCGAGCCCGCTTCCAGGATCTGGACGCCGGCGATGGCGGTGCTCAGTGCCTGGCTGAGCGCTCCCCTGAACAGGGGATGGTCGTCGACGATTACGATCCTCTGCTTGGCCATGGCGTTTCCTCGCGTTTCCGCCGGCAACCCTCTGACCAGTCCTGCGTCGGCACTGCTGGCTTCGAGGCGAAACCAGCCGTGTGCCAGGAGTGGGGGCCAGAGAGCGGCCTCGAGCAGCGTTCCCATTGGCTGGGCGGGCCAGGATCGGCCCATCTCGGCAAAAAAAGCGTCACCGATCGGAAGAGCGGTAGACAGCGACACTTAAGCAGTGGGCCGCAGGACTTGACAATAGCCAGTCACATTGACCCTTACCGGCAAAGCATGATTTGCCGGGAAAGGCCGCCGTGGACCCTATAAAAAACCATACTCTTGGCCGAGCGTCTTGCCCGGACGGGGTGTCGACGGCAGAAGTGCGGTAGTGCGCGGGCGTATATGGTTCGCGTCGGGCAGCCGGTGGCCGCCAGAGTGGTGCGAGAGTGGTGCCAGTGTCGAGCCAGCTTCGAACCGGTTCGGTGTGGTCGGCAGGGGCCGGTAGAACGAGGGATGGGCTAGGTATGGAACTCGAGGAGCGCAAACCTTACTGGCGTCACACCAAATGGCAGATGGTGGCCAGCCTCGTGCCGTTCCTGCTGCTGGTTCTGGTGTTGCCCCTGTATGTCGACCGGCTGAACCACAACAAGTTCCTGGGTTTCCCGCTTGGCTACTTCATGATGGGCCACGGACTGCTGCTGATCTCGATCTTCACCGTCGCCTCGTTCATCAATCGCCAGGACGCGATCGATCACTGGCACGGCGCCAACGAGGACATCTGAGACGCGCGTCCGGGAATGGACTGCGATTGCTTCGCGGCGTTCCCGTTGGATTTTCTGAGACCTGACGTGCTTCTACAGGCAGTTCATGGCAGCGACCTCTCAACGCCGTCTCGTCAATCCGATGCTGGGGACCTATTTCGGGATCTTCACCAGCACGGCGGCGGCGCTCGTGCTCTTCCTCCTGGTGCTGGAGCAATTGGGCATTCCCGATGGCGTGCTGCGGCTGGGGATGCTGATCGGGCCAATTGCACTTTTCATCGGCATCGGAGTGGCGGCCGCGTGCCGTGAGCCCGCGGAATTCTTCGCCGCGGGCCGCCGGGTGCCGGCGGTCTATACGGGGCTGCTTCTCGCATTTTC
>CAMDMH010000605.1 GCA_945901835.1 Devosia equisanguinis
AAGCACGAGGGGAGGACACACACATGACTGTCATGACAAAGAACAGCAACTTCTCGCGCCGCGGCTTCCTCGTCGGCACCGCCGTCGCTGGTGGTGGATTGGCGATCGGGTTCGATGCCAACATGCTCGGCATCGCGGCGGCGCAGCGCGCCGGCGATACCGCCAACGAGATCGGCGTCTGGGTGCTCATCAAGCCGAATGACGACGTCATCGTTCGCGTTGCACGTCAGGAAATGGGTCAAGGCACGCTGACCGGCCTCGTGCAACTCGTTGCGGAAGAACTCGAGGCCGACTGGAAAAAAGTGAAGTGGGAGTGCGTGACGCCGGGACAGAGCCTCGCCCGCAAGCGTGCATGGGGCGACTTCCGCACGGTCGGAAGCTGGGGCATCCGCATGTCGCACGAGTACGTGCGCCAGGGCGGCGCGGTCGCGCGCGAGATGCTGAAGCAGGCGGCCGCCAACGAGTGGAAGGTCCCCGCCTCGGAAGTCAAAGCCGAGAAGGGCGTGCTGTCACACGCCTCGGGCAAGCGGGCCACCTATGGCAAATTCTCCGTCGCGGCCAGCAAGCTGCCGGTTCCCGAGCCAAAGAGCATGAAGCTCAAGGACCCGAAGACCTGGACGATCTCCGGCAAGCCGCTTCCTCGTCTCGACACCATCGACAAGCTGACCGGCAAGCAGGTGTTCGCCGCCGACGTGAAGCTGCCCGGCATGCTCAACGCGGCTATCCGCGAGGCCCCGGTGTTCGGCGCGAAGATCGACAAGATCGACGACGCCAAGGCGAAGGGCATGCCCGGCGTCAAGGGCGTGGTGAAGGTCGGTGACAGCGGCGTCGCCGTCGTCGCCGATACGTGGTGGCACGCCAAGAAGGCGCTCGATACCGTCGCCGTGACCTATCAAAGCTCGCCGGGCGCGAAGATGAGCCAGGCCGAAATCGTTGCGACGATGGACGAAGGGTTGACCGGTACGCAGGGCGTGTTCACGGGTAACAAGCAGGGCGATTTCGCCAAGGCCATCGAAGGTGCGGCCAAGAAGGTCGAAGCCACATACTCCGTGCCTTACGTCAACCACGCGACGATGGAGACGATGAACGCGACGGCTCGCGTGACGGCGGACCGCTGCGAAGTGTGGTGCCCGACGCAAGGCGCGGAACAGGCGCTTGCAGTGGCATCGACTTCATCCGGCCTGCCTCTCGATAAGTGCGAGGTCTATCGCTACAACCTCGGCGGCGGTTTCGGCCGGCGCGCCACGTCCGACTATGTCCGCCAGGCGGTGCTGATCGCCAAGGAGTTCCCCGGCACCCCGGTGAAAATGCTGTGGAGCCGCGAGGAGGACATGGTGCAGGGCCGCTACCGGCCCATCGGCAAGGCCAAGATGACGGCCGGCCTCGACGCGCAAGGCAACGTGCAAGCGCTCCACATGCGGATCTCCGCGCCGTCGATCATGCAGTCCTACTTCCCCGGTGGCCTTGGCAAAGACGGCTCCGACCCGTTCTCGTTCCAGGGTCTGCAGCCCGGCGGCACCGAGGGTCCGCTCGGCTACAACTCCATCCCGAACCTGCAGATCGAGCATGCGATGCGCAATCATCATGTGCCCGTGATGCCGTGGCGCGGGGTCAACAACAACCAGAACTGCATCTGGATGGAGTGCTTCATCGAGGAGGTCGCGAAGGCTGCCGGCAAGGATGGCCTCGAGTTCCGGCGCTCGATGCTCGGGAAGTCGCCCAAGCACCTCGGCGTGCTCAACGCGGTCGCCGAGAAGGCCGACTACGGCAAGCCGCTCCCGGCCGGGCGCTTCCGCGGCGTTGCGCAGATGGCGGGTTACGGCAGCTATTGCGCAGCCGTTGCCGAGGTTTCGGTCAACGAGCGCGGGCGGCTCAAGATGCACCGGCTGACGGTCGGCACGAACTGCGGTCACGTCGTCAACCCGGATCAGGTGCGCGCGCAGATCGAGGGCTCGGTCGCCTACGGCATCAGCGCGATGCTGTATCAGGAGAACACGGTCAAGGACGGCGCGATGGTGGAGAAGAACTTCGACACCTTCCCGGTGCTGCTGATCGACGAGATGCCCCATATCGAATCGGTGATGGTGCCGACGTTCGATTTCTGGGGCGGCGTTGGCGAGCCGACGATCATGGTGGCGGCACCCGCCGTGCTCAACGCGATCTACCACGCCACCGGCAAGATGCAGCGTGCCCTGCCGATCAAGAACCGGAATCTGCGCGCTTGAAGAAGATCTCGCGCATCTGAAGAATTTTCCCGCGCATCGGTCAGCGGACCGGTGGCGGGGTTTCGCTACGTGTGCTAGGAAATCTGGCCGATCGCGGTTAATTTGCCGCAACCGAACCAAATTGCGAACCTCGTCCCAAGCCGTTCCAGGCACGGACATCATCGGAGGAACTCATGCCCAAGCTGAATGTGAACGGAAAAACCGTGACCGTTAACACGGAAGGCGACACGCCACTGTTGTGGGTGCTGCGCGAGCAGATCGGCCTCACCGGATCGAAGTACGGTTGCGGCGTCGGCGCCTGCGGCGCGTGCTCCGTCCACGTCAACGGCGAGGTTCGCCGGTCGTGCCAGATCGAGCTCAAGGACGTGAAGCCCACAGACAAGATCGTCACCATCGAAGGCCTCTCGCGCAACGGCTCGCATCCCATCCAGAAGGCCTGGCTGCAGCACGAAGTCGCCCAGTGCGGTTACTGCCAGTGCGGCCAGATCATGGCCGCTGCGGCACTTCTCAAGAAGAAGCCCAAGCCGACCGACAAGGACATCGACGAAGCGATGACCAACATCTGCCGCTGCGGCACGTATCACCGCGTCCGTCAGGCCATCCACACCGCCGCCAGCAACAAACCCAACAACGACCGCGCCTAAGCACGAGGGGAGGACACACACATGACTGTCATGACAAAGAACAGCAACTTCTCGCGCCGCGGCTTCCTCGTCGGCACCGCCGTCGCTGGTGGTGGATTGGCGATCGGGTTCGACGGACCAGCTATCGCGCAGAAGGCAGGCGAAGGCGCCGCTGCCGGCAATGACGTCGGGATCTGGGTGATCATCAAGCCCAACAACGACGTGGTCGCACGCATCACGCGCTCGGAAATGGGCCAAGGCACGATCACCGGCCTCATCCAGCTCGTCGCCGAGGAGCTCGAAGCCGACTGGAAGAAGATGAAGTGGGAGTACATCACTCCCGGCGAGAGCCATGCCAAGAAGGCGCAGTGGGGCGACTTCGTCACCACCGGCAGCCGCGGCATCCGCGATGCGCAAGACAGGGTTCGCCGTGGCGGCGCCGTTGCGCTCGCCATGCTGAAGCAAGCCGCCGCCAACGAGTGGAAGGTGCCCGTCTCCGAGATCAAGGCCGAGAAGGGCGTTCTCACCCACGCTTCGGGCAAGCGCA
>CAMDMH010000606.1 GCA_945901835.1 Devosia equisanguinis
AGGAATCCGCTCGTCGAGGTTCACATAGCTGAACAAAGAGCCGTTCTGGTCGTCCGATCCGCGCATGCCCCGAGCCTCCTGCCGAGGCCGCACGTGGAATCATATTCGCGCTGTCGTGTCGACTGGAGGGTTTTTCAGCGGCCTGCTAGCGCGCGTCAGGCTGTTCACGCTGCCTAGCCAGAAGGCAGATGAACAAGCCATCTGCCGCAATCCAGAGCAACCGAGGCGCGTTCAAGACGCGAGGCTGCGATCGATAGCGAATGAACTTGACTGGAATTGCGCGGCGACTGCCAATCGTCTTGGCCACCGGGCACACCGGCGTAGTCGCCCATACCTATCGAGGAGCAGCGCCATGGCAGATCACATCGACGGGCCACTCTACTTCGAGCGCATGGGACGCACGGGACCGGTGATGGCCTTCGTGCATCCCAACCCCATGGATCAGTCCTGCTGGATGTTCCAGTTGGCGCACATGTCCACGTGGTTCCGGTGCATCGCGATCGACCTGCCGGGGTACGGGCGCTCTCCCACCGCGTCCGCGGGCTTGAAGATGCAGGATGTCGCGCAAGCGTGCTGGGAAGCGGTCGAGGCAGCGTTTCCGGGTGAAGCCGCCGTACTCGTAGGCTGCTCGATCGGCTCGGCGCTCGTGCCGCACATGTACCATCTCAGACCCGAGCAGACACGTGCGATCATCTTGTCGGGCACCGGCTACAATCCGGAGAAGACGTTCATTCCGCGTCGCATAAAGGCCTACAAGGACCGCGGCATCGACTACAGATGGGACTATACGTTCGAGGACTTCAGCCCCGCATTTCGTGCAACTCCGATGGCGAAATTCTTCGCCGACATGTTCGCGGAAAGAAATGCGATGAGCGACCTCGGCACGATCGTCCGTCAATTCGAAGCGTATCAAGCGCCCGAGGCACCGGACCATCATTCGAGCATCGCGTGTCCAGCCATCATCCTGACCGGCAGCGAGGACGGGACGCATCCCTCCTCTTTCGCCCTGCAGGGGCGCATACCCGGCTGCGAACTGAAGATTCTGCACGGCGCGGGACATGCCTGCCAAATCGAGCAGCCTTGGCTGTTCAACAGTCTGATGATCGAATTCCTCAGGAAGAACGGGCTGTTTCCGGACGGCCGCTGAAGACTGCAAATAAGAGCCGATCGAGGAAACGTACGGGAATTCCGGGACGGGCCCACTCCACACAACGGAGAGAAAGCATCATGTTCGTTCGCCGCCTCGCCAGCCTTGCACTCCTCGCAGCTACTCTTGCTTCAACACCAGGCGGCGCGCCACTCGCGCAATCCTATCCAACGCGACCGGTAAAGATCATCGTCGCGACTGCCGCGGGAGGCTCGACAGACATCGCCGCCAGGATCGCAGCCCAGTGGCTTCAGGAGCATCTCGGCCAGTCGTTCGTCGTCGAGAACCGGCCGGGCGGTGCGAACAACACCGGCACCGAGTTCGCGCTGCGCTCTGCGCCCGACGGCTACACGCTATTCGTGGCGAACTCGGTGAACACGATAAACCAGACATTCTACGAGAAGTTGCCGTTCACATTCACGACGGACAGCACGCCGATCGCGGGGATCATGCGATCGCTCGTAGTGATGCAGGTTCACCCTTCCGTACCGGCCAAGTCGGTGGCCGAGTTCATCGCGCTTGCCAAGGCAGCGCCGGGCAAGATCGTGATGGGGTCCGGCGGTCTCGGGGCGACAGGTCACGTCGCCGGCGAGTTGTTTCAGATGATGAGCGGAACGAAGCTCAATCATGTGCCCTATCGCGGTGAGGCGCCGGCGCTGACAGATCTGCTGGGAGGACACGTCCAGGTCGCGTTCACGACGCTGACATCATCGATCGAATACCTGAAGGCCGGCACGTTGAGGCCCCTGGCAGTCAGTACCACGTCAAGGTCGCCTTCGCTGCCGGATGTGCCAGTGATGGCCGACGCGGTACCGGGCTACGAGGCAAGCTCGTGGAGCGGGATGGTCGGGCCGAAAGGCATTCCCGACGATGTGGTGCAGAAGCTCAATCGCGAGATCAACAAAGCGCTGTCCGACGCCTCGATCCGGAAGCGCTTCTCGGATATCGGCGCGGGCACGTTCCCGATCACGGCGTCCGACTTTGGACAATTCCTAGCAGCAGACACCGAGAAGTGGGCGAAGGTGATTAAGTTCTCGGGGATGAAGTCCAACTGACGCCCGGATTCGATCTCGCTATCCCTGCTGCAGCGCGGCCCACATGTGGCGATCGCGCTCAGCCGTCCAGATGCGCGGATGGTCGAGGCCGGAGGCTTCGTCGAAGGCGCGCGAGACGTTGAAGGGCAGGCAGTGCTCGTAGATCGCCCAGGTCGAGAACTTGGGGTCCATGACCGCGCGGGAAGCGGCCATCGTCTCCTTGAGCGTGCGGCCCTTGGCGACGGATTCCTGCGCGGCGCCGAATAGTGTTTCGACGAAATCGCGGGTGCCCTCGAAGCCTGCGCGGACCTTTTCGGCGCCGACGAGTGCGTCGCCGCGGCCGGGAACCAGGGCCTTCGGACGGAAGCCCGCGATACGATCGAGCGTGCGCGGCCAGTCGGCGAGGTGGCTGTCTCCGCAATAGCAGGCCGAGTGGTATTCGACGATATCGCCGGAGAACATCACGCCGGCATCTGGCACCCAGGCGATCGTGTCGCCAGCAGTATGCGCGCGGCCGGCGTGAATGATCTCCACTCGGCGCTTGCCGAGCCACAACGTCATCGAGCGCGCAAAGGTCAGCGTCGGCCAAGTGAGGCCGGGCGGCACCGTTTCGACGCCGCGGAACAGGCGCGGGAAGCGGCCGATCTCGGAGGCTTTGTCCTCCTCGCCGCGTTCGACGATCATGTTGCGCGTGGCGTCGCTGGCGATCACCTCGGAGGCGTCGAAAGCGGACGCGCCGAAGACGCGGACCGCGTGATAATGCGTCAGCAGGACGTGCTTGATCGGCTTGTCGGTCACTTTGCGGATATGGGCGATGACGTCGTTCGCCAGCAGCGGCGTCGCCTGCGCGTCGATCACCATCACGCTGTCGTCGCCGACGATGACGCCGGTGTTGGGATCGCCCTCCGCCGTATAGGCGTAGAGCCCCGGGCCAATCTCGGAGAACGAGACCTTCTTGTCTGCCGTGTCAGCGGAGGAGGCGAAATCGGCGGGCATGTGGGTTCCTGCTCGTGATATTGACGCTGAAGACTTGCCAATTCCAACCGTGATACATTGACTTGATTTCCCCGTCATCACCTCTATGCCGCCACATCCGCTTGTTACGCGGTCTTCCGACGCCGGACGGGAGGCCGACATGCCACGCAACAAGGTGCAGTTCCAGAAGGGGCTGAGCTTCATCGAATTCTGTCAGCGTTACGGAACCGAGGAGCAGT
>CAMDMH010000607.1 GCA_945901835.1 Devosia equisanguinis
CTACGGGCCGCGCTCGGAGCGCACGGCGCGCCTTCTCGACCAGATGGAGCTGGAGCTCGAAGAGCTGGAGACCGACGCCACCGAGGACGAGATCGCCGCCGAGCGCGCCGCCGCCAAGACGACGAACGTCGCTCCGTTCGCGCGCAAACGCCCGTCCCGCCAGCCGTTCCCTGATCACTTGCCGCGCGAGCGCGTCGTCATTCCGGCGCCGACCGCCTGCGCCTGCTGCGGCGGCACGCGCCTGCGCAAGCTCGGCGAGACCATCACCGAGACGCTGGAGGTTATCCCGCGCCAGTGGAAGGTCGTCCAGCACGTGCGCGAAAAGATGACGTGCCGGGACTGCGAGCGGATCAGTGAGCCGCCCGCCCCGTTCCACGTCATCCCGCGCGGATGGGCCGGCCCGAGCCTACTCGCCATGCTGCTGTTCGAGAAGTTCGGACAGCACCAGCCGTTGAACCGTCAGGCCGAGCGCTATGCGCGCGAGGGCGTGCCGCTCGCTCTGTCGACGCTCGCCGATCAGGTCGGTGCTGCCTGCGCGGTGCTGGAGCCGCTGCTCCGTCGCGTGGAAGCACATCTCTTTGCTGCACAGCGCTTGCTGCCCATAGCATGTGCATCGACTGCGAGACCAAGCTCAATCGCCGGGCGCTTCTGACGGCTGCGGCTGTAGGAGCTGCGATCAGCCTCCTGCCGGCGACCGGCGTCTTCGCAGCCGGTGGCCCGACGACGACCGTCAAGCCCGACGAGGCGCTCGCAAAGCTGAGGGCGGGGAACGCCAAGTATGTTTCGGCGCCGCAAGTATGCGCAGCCGATCTCGCCAAGCAGCGGGGGCAGGTGGCTGCCTCGCAATCACCGTGGGCGACGATCCTTAGCTGCGCCGACAGCCGCGTCCCTCCCGAGCTGCTGTTCGGCGGTGCCGGACCGGGCGAGCTCTTTGTCGCCCGCAATGCCGGCAACATGGTCGACACGCCGACGATGGGCACGATCGAGTACGGCGCGGCCGTGCTCGGCGTTCCTCTGATCATGGTGCTCGGGCACGAGCGCTGTGGTGCCGTTGCCGCGGCCTGTGACGTGGTGACCAAGAAGGCGACGTTCCCCGGCTCGATCGGTCCAATGGTGCAGGCGATCGTACCTGCGGCAGAGGCCGTCAAAGGAAAGCCCGGCCACCTCGTCGACAATGCTATTCGCGAAAGTGCGAAGCGCACCGCGGCCAAGATCGGCAAGGACAGCTCGATTATCGCGGATCTGGTCAAGGCCGGGAAGGTCAAGATCGTCGCCGCGCGCTACGACCTCGACGACGGCAAGGTCGAGATCCTCTGACGATCGGGCTCCCGGCAAGGAGCCCCCACCGATGCTCTCGAATACCGCTGTGGGCACCGCAAGAGCGCACCGCCCTGTCTCTTTCTTGTCGCAGTTCTTTGCCTAGCACACCGAAGCTCTGCCCGTGGTCTTTTGCTGGAGCAAGACCATGTGGTCCGTCTGAGGAGCGTGCAGACAAGCAGGTGGTTCAAAAGATCATCGATCACGCTCGTCACCGGTGCAAACGGCTTCACCGGCTCTGCCGTGGTGCGCTCGCTTCTGCTCATGGGTCGCCGCGTGCGAGCCTTCATCGAGACTGGCACCAACGAGGAAAATCTCGCGTCCTTACCGGTCGAGCGCGTCTACGGGAATTTGCTCGATCACGAAACGCTCACGCGAGCGATGAAGGGCGTCGACATCGTGCATCACGTCGCGGCGGCGTTTCAGTTCGCAGCGGACCCTGCGACCAACCCTGCGCAGTACCGCGAGGACTGCGAGACGTTCTACGGCAACAATCTCGTCGGGACCACACGACTGCTGCTCGCAGCCCAGCACGCAGGCATGCGCCGCATCGTCTACACTAGCACCATGGCCTGTATCGGGGTTGCTCCCGGCCGTGAGCTCTCCAACGAGATCATGCCCTTCGACATCTGGCTGCCCATCAACGACTACATGCGGAGCAAGGGCTTCGCGGAGAAGATCGCCGACAGCTTTGTCCTCACCGGAGCTCCGATCGTCATGGTCAATCCGACCTGGATCGTCGGGCCAGGCGAGGTGTTCATGACACCGGTCGCTCAGGTCATCCGGCATGTCATGCGCGGCCAGATGCCCGCCATCAATCCAGCGGGCATCAACATTGTCAACGTGGACGACGTCGCCGACGGACACGCGCTCGCGGAGGAAAAGGGGCGCATCGGCGAGCGCTACATCCTCGGTGGGGAGAACGTGGATTATCACGCATTCCTCGACGCGATTGCCGATGCAGCCAGAGTGCCCCGGCTCGCTCACGCTGCCGCGACGCCCTCGGCCTTTCCTAAAGAGTTCCTGTTCTACGACTCCAGCAAGGCCCGCCGTGGGCTCGGTTGGTCCTCCCGTCCGCTCATCGAGACGATCGCACGATCGGTGGCTTACATGCGCACGAAGGGCTATTAGACATTCATTGGCAGGCGTCGCGCTGGCGCGCGCGATCACCAGTGTCACCGCCAGAATCTGTGCCCGCCGAAGCCGAACCTTACTGCGCGCGCGCGAGGCTCATACGAACCTCTTTCAGCCCCGACCCTTGGGTGGTCAGCAGCACGGATTGACTACTCCCTGTCACCGCGATGCTCATCGTGGCTTTCATTCCGCCACCATCGACATTGAGCACCATGCGTCCGGCCTCAATGCGCCCCGAAAGATTGCCCTGTACGTTGAAGGTACGCTCCTCCCAGGTCCCGGAGAGCTGAGTGCCGTTGGCCGACAAGGTCGAGCGCAGCTGAATGCTGTAGCCGGGTGATGCGCAGCGAATGGCGACACCAAGGCTGTTCAGGCCATCCGTCTGGCGATAGTAGCCATTGCACTTGATCCGCTCCGACTTGCCGTCATCGACGACCACGCGGCCAGATCCGCCCCAGGTTCCTATGAACGGCTGCAGCGTGTCGGCCTGGACGGGACACGCGAGAACCAAAGCGAGAGAAGCTGCATAAGCGCTACGACGCACAACCGGCATGTGATGATCCCAGGACCAAGGCATCGCAGAGCCGACCGTCTCCGGCCGGCTCTGCGATGCCTGCGACGCTCGGCGTGCTGAGCGGCGCGAGCAAATACGCGCTTACTTCTTCTGAGGATTGGTGTCGGGCTTGCCCGACGCCAGCTTGGCCAAGTCGTCGACCACCTTGACGGGGGCCATGAGAATGTCGCCGACGACCTCGACGATGGTCTTGGGGGCGGGCTCGGACTTTTTCTTATCCGCCGCAGACGCGTTCGTTGCAACGAGAGCTGCCGTCAAGAATATCGCAGTGCAAATTCGGATCATGATGACCTCCTGTATTTCGATGACGGTTGCATCTAGCCCGCGTTTCTCACCATGGATGACGACATCGGGCCTCCGAATCA
>CAMDMH010000608.1 GCA_945901835.1 Devosia equisanguinis
CAGGGTGCGAAGGTCCGCGGCGGACGTCAGCACTGCAGCGTGGCGCAGCGCGTCGATCCTGCCGGCAAACGCCGCCGACGTCACCGCGGTGTTGGCGACCGGAGACGGCGGCGCGCGCTTCACGACGACGCCTTCCTCGACAAACACGCGCGATTGCACGAACGTGCCGACGTTGATCGCCACGACCTTGGGGCCATCCGCCGCCTCGATGAGCAGCGGCGAACCGGACGACGCGCCGCCGGTATCGCACGTGTGCAGCACGAGGTTCAGCGGATCGTTGAAATCGCGTTCGTTGACGGCGGGGCCGACGACGCTCGCCTCGCCGCGACGGCCGCCGAAACCCGGTTGCGAAGAGGCCATCGACCAACGGCCGAAATCGCGGTGGAATGCGACCTGGAACAACCGGCCGGCGTGTGCCTCGGTCTCGATGTCATCGGGCGTCATGGGAACGACAGGCAGCGTCTTGCCGCGACAGGCGGGCGCCTGCAGCTTCACGAGCGCCCAATCGCGGGAAGCATCGATGGGCGGCTTGGTGTTGATGCCGATGGCGCCCGCGACGATATGCTGGGCTGCGGTGCGGCTCGCGGTGCCGGCGAAACGTACGCTGCCGGACGCCGTGCCGGGCCTTGCGAAGAAAAACCGCTCCGCCGGCGGCGGCGTCTCGCCCTTGGTGCGGAACACGCAGTGACTCGCCGTCGCGATTACGTCGTCGGCGACGCAGAACGCCGAGCAGACCGTTCGCGAGCGTTCATTGTAGATGACGCCGATCGAGCCACGCAGGCCGTCGAGGCGCTTAGGGATGCGCTTGCGGTTGTCCTCGCCGAACACCGCGATCTTGCGCACATGCGTCTCGTTTTCCGAGGCTGGAGAAATCGCCTTGGCCAAGCCCCACGGCGGGATGGCAGCAGCATCTATCGACGACATGGCGATCGCGGCAACCGCGGCACCCCAAGCCCATGCGATCTTTCCCGGACGCGCGTTGCGGTCCCGTCTTACGGCTGTGCCAACTCCACACACGCGATGCATGTCCACGCTATCCCTGCAGGACGTCCGTCTCGATCCGGAACATTACCGTTTTTTAATTTGGCCGAAAGACCGAGGTAACACTCCAGCCTGTATTCATATCCGCAAAATCCGGGCCGATCTCGAACCAGAGGGCGGACGGATGGATGGAATTCTCCCGGACCTCCGGGTGGCCAGACGAAAGGGACGCCTCATGATCGCCAACACCACTTCCTCGGCTTCGACGGCCATCCGCCGGCGCGGCGGCCGCATCGCCGCCGTAGCGCTCCTGGGAACCAGCATCATCGCCCTGGCGGCCGTGACGAGCGGCGTCCCCGTCCAGGCGCAACGCGCCGACCAGCAGACCGTGATGACGCCGATGGGACGGGCGCCGCTCAGCTTCGCCGACATCGTTGAAAGGGTAAAGCCCGCCGTCGTCAGCATCTCCGTCTCCAGCGGCGGCCGCGCCACCGCGCAGCGGCCGGCCGAGCGCGGCACGCCGCCTCGTGCCAACCCGCAGCGACCGCCGATCCCGGGCCTGCCCGAGGAGTGGAACGAGTTCTTCCGCAACCTGCCGCGCGACTTCGGCGGCGGCGGCAGCGGCGCTCGGTCGCCACGCGCTGTCCAGGCACAAGGTTCCGGCTTCGTCGTGTCCGAGGACGGCTACGTCGTCACGAACAATCACGTTATCGACAAGGCCGACAAGATCGAGGTCGTGTTCGACGGCCCGGAGAAGGACAACAAGTTCGAGGCGACGCTGGTCGGCACCGATCCGCGCACAGACATCGCACTGCTCAAGATCAAGTCGGACCGCAAGTTCCAGTTCGTCAAGTTCGCGCCAAAGGACAGCCGCGTCGGCGACTGGGTGCTGGCGGTCGGTAATCCGTTCGGCCTGGGCGGCACCGTCACTGCCGGCATCGTCTCGGCGCTCGCCCGCGGAATCGCCGAAGGGCCATACGACTACATGCAGATCGACGCGGCTGTGAACCGTGGCAACTCCGGCGGCCCCACGTTCAATCTCGATGGCGAAGTGGTCGGCGTCAACACCGCGATCTACAGCCCGTCCGGCGGCAACGTCGGCATCGCGTTCGCGGTGCCTTCAGCCACCGTCACCAAGGTCGTCGAGCAGCTCAAGGCCACGGGCAGCGTTGCACGCGGCTGGCTCGGCGTGAAGATCCAGAACCTCGACGCCGACATGGCCAAGAGCTTCGGGCTTGCAGATACGGCCGGCGCTCTGGTGCAGGAAGTGACGGCGAAGGGGCCCGCAGAAGCCTCGGGCGTCCGTATCGAGGACGTGATCCTGTCGGTCAACGGCGCCAAGATCAAGGACACAAAGGATCTCGCCCTGAAAATCGCGGAGTACGCGCCCAACACCGTCGTCGACGTACGCGTCATGCGCCGCGACAAGGAAGAGACGATCAAGGTGAAGCTCGGCCTGTTCCCCGGCGCGACGACCGCCGAGGCTACCCCCGTCGAGAAGTCCGATCCGGCCGTTCGCCAGTTCTCGTCGCTCGGCCTGTCGTTCTCTGCGGCTCCCCGTCGCGGCGCTGCAGCAAAGGACGGCGTGCCGGTGACTGCCGTCGAGGAGGGCAGCGACGCAGCCAGCAAGGGCATCAGCACCGGCGATCTCGTCACGCACGTAAACGGCGATCCCGTGACGAACGCCGACGATATCGATGCTGCCGTGAAGCGGGCCGCGAGCCGGGGCACCGTCCGCCTGACCGTGAAATCCGACACACGCACGGCCGTCGTCGCGATCTCGGTCAAACCGAAGGGTTGATCCAGAGCGTACCTGCGAAGCGATCAACGAGGGCGCGGGGTGGACAACACATCCCGCGCCCTCGATCATTGAGGCGGAGTTCGCTTCGTCGATCCGCTTCCCGGCTTGGCGAAACACAACTGCTCTCAAACCCGGGCTGACCGGCCATGCGTATCCTGCTGATCGAGGACGACAAGGAAACGGTGCGCTACCTCGTAAAGGCGCTGACCGAGAGCGGGCACGCGGCAGACTCGGCGGAAGACGGAGAGCAAGGCCTCGCGCTGGCACGCGAGGGCCTCTACGACGTGCTCGTCGTCGACCGGATGCTGCCCGAGCGGGACGGTTTGTCGGTTGTCCGTACGCTTCGCGCGGAAGGCGTTCGCACACCCGTGCTGTTCCTCTCTGCGCTGGGTGAGGTCGACGACCGGGTCAAGGGCCTCAAGGCCGGCGGCGACGACTACCTGACGAAACCTTTCGCGCTGTCGGAGCTGCTCGCGCGGATCGAGGCGCTGGTGCGGCGCGGGCAACCGCAAGAAAGCGAGCCGCGGTTCGTCGTCGCCGATCTCGTGCTCGACCGGCTGTCACGGCGCGTGACGCGTGGCGGGCAGCCGATCGTGCTGCAGCCG
>CAMDMH010000609.1 GCA_945901835.1 Devosia equisanguinis
CCCATCGACCGCGACGGCGAGATCGTCTGGCAGCGAATTCCGGAGGGCCAGCCGTGACCACCGGCACCGACACCCGAAGACTCCTTGGCGGCTGGCGGCTCGTTTCCGCGCTGACCAACGGCAAGGTCAACCCGGAGCGGGGCGCCAAACCCACGGGGCTGATTTTCTATGACGCATCGGGTTGGATGTCGGTCAACATCCAGGGCGATCATCCCGCGATCGAGCTGGCGGGTGAGACACCCTCGCCAGCTGAATCACATGCAGCGTTGCGCACCTATTGGGCCTACTTCGGCACCTACTCGGTCGACGAGCAGGCCAAGACGGTCACCCATCATCGCACGGGCAGCGTCAATCCGGGGTGGACGCGCCATCCCGATTTCGTCCGCGCTTATGAGTTCGTCGGCGTAGACCGCGTCGTACTGCGCCCTCAGTCGCCCTCCCTGAACGGCAACGAGCTCGTTTGGGAAAAATTGAAGTAGACCATTTCCTCCCGCAGCTTTGGAGAGATGGGACGCAAACGAAGGACGATGCAATGGACGTTCTGATGCCGCAGCTCGGCGAAACGGTCGCCGAAGGCAAGATCGTGAAGTGGTTCAAGAAGGCGGGCGACACGGTCGCGGCCGGCGACAACCTGTTCGAGATCGAAACCGACAAGACCTCGATGGAAGTGCCGGCAACGTCAGCCGGCGTGCTGGCGGAAGTTCGCGTCCCTGTCGGCGGCGTCGTCCCTGTAGGCGCGGTCGTCGCTGTCATTGCAGCCCCAGGCTCCGCTGTCGCTCCAAGCTCACCAGGCAAGCCGACCGCGCCGAAAGCCTCGCCGCCACCTATCGCAGCGTCCTTCGGCTCCGCGAAAGAACCCGTTGCACCCGTTGCTTCCACACCCGGCGGAATGCCGTTGCCGACCGCCATTGCCCAGCGCCAGTTCGGAGTCCCTCCTGCTTCCTCGGCGGCACCAGCCAAACCCGCAGCCGTCGTCCAGCTCGAACCGTTCCGCGAAGTGCGCACGCCCGAGCGCAACTACGGTCCCGCCCGCCTACCCAGCGGCGGCACCGTCACGCCGCTCGCTCGCCGCCTCGCCTCCGAGGCCGGTGTCGACCTCGCTCGCGTCTCGGCTTCAGGCCCACACGGCCGCATACTTGCCCGCGACGTCGGCGTCGCCATTGCCAGCGGCGCAGGTGTTGCCCCCGCGATGCACGCCCCCGCAACCATCGCCCCAGCCGCAAAACCCTCAGCCGAAAAGGTCAAGGCGCTCTATGCGCCCGGCTCTTATGAGGAAGTCGCCGTCGATGGCATGCGCCGCACGATTGCCGCTCGCCTCACCGAAGCCAAGCAGACCATCCCGCACTTCTACCTGACCGCTGATTTCGAACTCGACGCGCTCCTGGAAGTCCGCGACCAGGCCAACGAAAAGGTTCGCCGCAACGCCGACGGCAAGCCCGCCTACAAGCTCTCCGTCAACGACTTCCTCATCAAAGCGCTCGCTGCAGCCTTGCAGCGAGTACCGGCCGCGAATGCCGCTTGGGCGGACGACCGTATCCTCTATTTCAACAACGCCGACATTTCCGTCGCCGTCGCGATCGACGGCGGCCTGATCACGCCGGTACTGCGCAACGCCGACCAGAAATCCGTTGCCATGATCTCGCAGGAAATGAAGGAACTTTCCTCCCGCGCCCGCGCCAAAAAGCTGCGGCCAGAGGAGTACCTCGGCGGCGCAACGACCATCTCGAATCTCGGCATGTATGGGGTGCGCGAGTTCTCCGCGATCATCAACCCGCCGCAAGCCACGATCTTCGCCATCGGTGCCGCCGAGCGACGCCCGGTGGAAGCCAAGGGCGGCGGCATTCGCTTCGTGACCAAGATGTCGGTGACAGTCTCCTGCGACCACCGCGTCGTCGACGGCGCGCTCGGCGCTGAACTGCTCGCCAACTACAAAGGCTTCGTCGAGCAGCCCGTGACGGCACTCGTCTGAACCGCCTCACTCGGAGTTCGCATTGGCCTCGCCCCGTGCGGTTTTCGGCCGGCGTTTGGCAAGTTGCTGGACGTGCGCCCGCGTGGCCGCGATCCGGACCCGCAACACCACAGAGCCTTGCACACACGACATCGCATCGGCTTCGTCGAGCATACTCAGCACGAACCCCACGCGCCCGGTATCAGCTTCGCACGTCGCCCACGCCTCCAGCCTTCGCACCTCTGGCATATAGAGCCATTCGCCACGCCGCTCCCCCGCATCCCGCACAGGCGCCAGAAATGCGAGCGCATCAGCCGGACAGCCAGCATTGATCGCGACTTCCGCCGCAAGACACGCCGAAAAAACGGCCGCTCGCTTCGATCCGGTTGAAGCGTACGCGTCCAACGCCAGACGCATCGCATCGACGCTGTCGGCTGGATTGCGCGCGGCATCTTCCCAGGCGAGTATGATGTCGCTGCGCGCAAGCCAATACTTGTAGCCATGCTCGGTCGAAACCTCGCGGCACGCACGCGCCAGCGCCGCGGCCAGGCCCGTTTCGCCCAAGTGCACCGTGCTGATCGTGAGCACGCCGAGCACGTTTGCCGTCGTGTGCGGATGTTTCGCCTCGGCCGCCAGAAACAGCGCCTGCTTGCGGCTGCTTCGTGCGGCCTCCGAGTTTCCAGCAACTGCATAAGCGGTCGCGAGATGTGCGAACGTCACTGCACTCGGATCGGAGACCAGCCGGCGCTGGAATTCGCCGTGCATCCGCGGGTCGTAGCGTGACGTCGCGTCCTCGAACAGTCCGATCGCCTCGCACACCGAGCCCCCGAGCAGGCGCGCGGTACCATGAACGCGGAGCGCCAACAGAAAAATGTCGTCCCGGTTACGCTCGGTCGCCTCGCTCAACAGCCGGCTGCTGCTTTCTGATGCCGCTTGAATATCGCCACGCACCAGATGGATCGTAGCAACGCCCCAGGCAATCTCCAGATCGATATCGGCCGGCCGCGCCGCCATGCCCGACACGACCTCCATCGCCCGCTCATAGGCAGCGACCGCTTCCCGCGAAGCGCTTCCGCGCAGCACGCGCAACTGACTGCCCAGCACGCTCATCAACGTCGCTTCGTCGTGAGCGGAGCAAACTTCCGGTGCCTGTTGCTTGGCACTGAGCGCATGGTTGATGAAAGCGACCGCCTTTGCCGACGCCCCGCGCTCGGCAGCTTCCATGGACGCCCTGAACCACCATTCGAACGCCTTGGCGTGGGCGCCTGCCTTCTTGCAATGACTTGATTACCCCGTCATCACCTCTATGCCGCCACATCCGCTTGTTACGCGGTCTTCCGACGCCGGACGGGAGGCCGACATGCCACGCAACAAGGTGCAGTTCCAGAAGGGGCTGAGCTTCATCGAATTCTGTCAGCGTTACGGAAC
>CAMDMH010000610.1 GCA_945901835.1 Devosia equisanguinis
GATCGGCGCCACGGCGATCCAGCGCAGCGCGAGCACCCAGTCCTGGGGCCTCGGCGTTTCGCAGAACATCGACGCTGCTGCGATGACCTTGTATGCTGGCTTCCACAACGTGCAGACCGAGCTGACGCTCGGCTCGACCACGAGCAACAGGGTCCTCAAGGCCAACGCGATCGACGACATGCAGATCTTCTACACCGGCGCCACGATCAAGTTCTGATTGTGGTTCCATCGGGGAGGGCCGCCATCCGGCGGCCCTCCTTTGCTGATGCGCCTGGGAATCGGCGGTGAGGCGTTTGTGGCGCACTCGTGCGGCGTCTAAATCGAACATAACGGCTAACTCTTGTTTCGTTAGGTTTTGTTCGTATGTTGCAGCGCAGGTATGGGTGACCTTCCTTTGCGGGCTGGCAGGGTCGATAAATGGGACGCATGTGGATCTACGCCATCGGATTGAGCGTCGCTGCTCTCAGCAGCGCTTCTTGGGCGATTGAAGAACAGAAGATGCGGCCGGCTCAGCCGGCTGGTACGGCGGGCTCTGCGTCCTCCACGCAGTCGGGAGGTATGAGCCTCCAGGATACGGGCGTGGTTCCGCCCCGCTTGGACAGCGGAACGAAGATTCGGGTGCCGGGACTTGGCGTTATCGGTGAGATCCCGAGGATGGATTTCGGCCTCGAGTTGCTCTATGGCGCCTCGCAGCCCAAGGCTTTGGATATCGAGCGTAACAATGGCAATGGCGTGATGGGCCGGGTTACGGTGCCGCTGAAGCCATCACGCTGAGTTCGGTCGCTTGCATCCCGCGCCCCGCGGTTCGGCGCGGGGTTTTTGCGTTTGGGGGCGCGCGACAGCTCTACGGTCAGCCGTAGAGGGTCGGCAGCCTCTGCTTCACGAGACTTGCCAGGGCGTCGAGGGGATTGCCGCTCAACGGGTGGACTGTACCCAAGCCCGCTTCGATGGCTTCTGCGGTGGCTGCTGCGATCGCTAGTTCGCGGCACCATCCGGATTGATCCAACCAGAGCCGGTAACCGGCTTCGTCAGCCGTAAAGACGCATGTGTCGGGCCTCAAGGCGAGTGTCGGTTTCCGCGACCAGACACATTCCGAAATCATCGAACTGGAGTCGGCGGTGCAAAGGACCGCGTCGCACTCGGCCAATAGGGCTGTCAACGTCCCGGGGCCGGCGGTTCTCACGTCCAGGAATCGAGCGATGGGCGATCCCGGCTGCCGGGCTTCGTTTGCTAACCGGTCGCCGATCTCGGGGGGCGTGCGCCTCGAATTCGCGATGAGCCATCTGATGTGCTGGGTTCCCGGAGGCTGCCGGACCATGTCGATCAGGCCGTCCCAGTCGGTTCGTGCGAACTTGATGGGGCCAGCGTCTCCGCCGATGAGCAATCCGAAAACCTTCGTGCCGTTTTCGCCCACGGGCTGCGGGGAGGGAACTGTATCGGGATCGAACCGGGATGGCTTGAGCGCAAGGGCGTGGCGTGGCCTGCCCGCATTGCGCTGATACGAGGTCAGGACGAGGGAGAAATCGAGAGGGTCGAACAGTCGTAGCGACCCATAGAAGATATTGGGCACACCGCGGGTGCGCGCAAGCCACACGCTTGCCGCCAGCGTTTCTGCCCCTGCTGAAACGATGACATCGCAGTGTGGGACGGCAGCATCGTCGATTCCATAGACAGTGGCGAGCATCGCGGGCGCAGACAGTCGGGCTCTCGTCATTCCGGCCAGCAGCGCGCCCGGCCATCGGCCTCGGCGGACGTCGTAGCGTACCGTTGTGGCCGGACCCGACCGCTCGATGGCCGCAGCAATGCCTTCGGCGAGGTTGAAGTGCCCCGGTCGTCCGTCTGACAGGATGATGATGCGGCGCGGCGGCATTGGGCTCGGCTCGGCTATGTGCGATAGGTGTCGGCGAAGGCCGACGGAGCGACCGGACCATATCCATCGTCAGCGAGAACTGTCCATGCAGGTCGCTGTTTCGGGCGTGGCTGTCGGGTTGAGTTGGTAGCAGATGTCCGTGCCGGCGGATCGATCCCGGAAGGACACGATGCGATGCAGGGGATAACGAGATGCGCACGGCCATCGCCACGGTTTGCCTATCGGGTGACCTCACGGAAAAGCTGGAGGCTGCGGCAGCCGCAGGCTTCAAGAGCATCGAGATATTCGAGAACGATCTCCTCACCTTCAACGGCACGAACGAGGAAATCCGCAAGCGCATGGTTGATCTCGGGCTCCATCCGATCGCGTTCCAGCCGTTCCGGGATTTTGAGGGCTGGGACGAGGTCCGGCGCGAGCGCGCACTCGGCCGCGCCGCGCGCAAGTTCGATACGATGGCCGAACTCGGTTGCGATCTCCTGATGGTGTGCTCCAACGTCTCGCCCGAAGCCCAGGGCGGGCTCGACCGCGCCGCCGACGACTTCCGCCGCCTCGGCGAGATCGCGCGGTCACGCGGAATGCGGGTTGCGTACGAGGCCCTGGCATGGGGGCGTCACGTCAACGACTACCGCGATTCATGGGAGGTCGTCCGGCGTGCGGACCATCCGAACGTCGGCGTGGTGCTCGACAGTTTTCATATCTGCGCCAAGCGGACGGACCTTCGGCCGATCCGCTCCATTCCCGGGGACCGCATCTTTCTCGTGCAGATCGCGGACGCGCCACTGCTCGATATGGATGTGATGCAATGGAGCCGGCATTTCCGTTGCTTTCCCGGACAGGGCGATCTGCCCGTCGACGATTTCATGAGCGCGCTTGCGGCCACCGGCTATGCCGGTCCGCTTTCGCTCGAGATCTTCAACGACCAGTTCCGTGCAGGCTCGGCCCGCTCCGTCGCCATCGATGGCCGGCGGTCCCTGATCTATATGCTCGATCGTATGCCCCCGGCGGCCGCCGGCGGATCTTCGCCTTCCATTCCGCGGCTACCACCACAGTCGCACTGCCGCGGCGTCGAGTTCATCGAGTTCGCGGTGGAGGAGAGGGGCGCGGCCAATCTCAGCCGGTTGTTCAAGGGAATGGGCTTCACGTGCTCGGGCCGCCACGTCTCGAAGGACGTCACGCGCTGGACCCAGGGCGACATCAACCTCGTCATCAACACCGAAAAGGACGGTTTTGCGCACGCCTACCAGATTACGCACGGTCCCAGCGTCTGCGCGATCGGCCTCCAAGTAGACGACGCCGCAGCCACGATGGATCGCGCCGAACGCCTGCTGGACAGGCCTTTCCGCCAGCCCGTAGGACCCGGCGAATTCGAGATCCCGGCAGTGCGCGGTCTCGGTGGCAGCCTGCTCTATTTCACCGACCGGTCGAGCGAACTGGCTCGCGTCTGGGATGTCGAGTTCCGGCCGACCGGCGAGGCGGCGGCACCTGCCGGCTTGACCACGGTC
>CAMDMH010000611.1 GCA_945901835.1 Devosia equisanguinis
AAAAGCGCCCGGCACTGCTCCGAAGAAGGTGGCTCGTAGCCTGACCTCGTTCTTCAAACGAGGGCTGCGCCGAATCCAAACCTGCCTGCAGAACCTCTGCGGGCTGCCAGACCTCTGGTCGGTCTGGAGAAACTGATGGATGGTGAGCACTGTGCCCTCGGCACTATTGACAGGATGGCTTTCGGTTGGGCCTGGGGTGGGATTTTGTGGCTTGGGCAATCGAGCGCAATTCAGGTGGAAGAGGCGGCATCGGGCTGCGTATTCAGGGCTGTATCCGGTGCAGGCGCGATGCGGCGGGCAACGGCGTAGAGGATCGCGTAGAGCACGACGCCCGCCAGCGCCGACAACGCCTGCACCTCCGGCAGCGGCCAAAGGATTCCGACGGTGATCGCCACGAAGGCGAGGCGGACGAGGAGCGGCATCTTCATTCGCAGAACGTAGCCGTGGGCGGCCAGTGCGGCAACGAACACGAGGGCCACGCAAAGCACCGTGTCGATCGCGATCTTGGTCGGCCCACCCTGCAGCAGGACGCCATTGTTGAAGACGAACATGAACGGCAGCAGGAAGCCGCCGATCGCATACTTGCAGGATAGATTGCCGATCGTGAACGGGTTCGCACCCGCGATCGAGGCGGCGGCAAATGCGGCGGGCGCTACCGGCGGCGAGATGGCCGACAGGCAGGCGAAGAACAGCATGAACATATGCACTTCCATGACGGGAAGCGCGAACTTGGTGACCAGCACCGGGGCGAGAAGTGCGACCCCCATCAGGTAGACGCCCGTGGTCGGCATGCCCGTGCCGAGCAGGATCAATACGGCGCCTGCGATCAAGAGAGAGGGCCAAACCAGGCCGCCGGAGAGCTGGAACAGCAGCAATGTGAACTTGCCGGACAGGCCGGTCAGCTCGATGCAGCCCATGATGAGGCCGGCGGCAGCGACGGAGGCGGCGAGCGGCACCATCGACTTGCAGGTCTCGGTGCAGCCTTCGACGAACCGGCGCGGTCCGATGCCGCTGCCTCGCTTCAGCCAGCTCGTGACGAGAACCGCGATCGTCGAGCCGGCGGCGATGTAGGACGGGGAGTAACCGCCCATCAGCAGCCACATGAGGACGCCAATCGGTATGAGGCTCGGCCAATTGACGGTGAAGGCCACACGCAGGCCGACGATATCAGCGGCTGGCAGACGGCCCAGCCCCAGCGTGCGTGCCTCGAAGTGTACGAGGATCATGATGCCGAGGTAGTAGATCAGGGCCGGCAGCGTGGCGTAGAGCGCGATGCGCGCGTAAGGCACGCCGGTGAAGTCGGCCATCATGAAGGCGACCGCGCCCATCACGGGGGGCAGCATCGAGCCGCCGCAGGACGCGGCAGTCTCGATGGCGGCTGCATGCGCTGCGGGGATGCCCATCCGCTTCATGATGGGAATGCTGACGGGGCCCGTCGTCGCGACGTCGGCGACGGGCGAACCTGAGATCGAGCCGTAGAGGCCACTCGAGACGACGCAGGCCTTCGCGGGGCCCCCGACCATGCGGCCGGTCATGGCAGCGGCGATGTCGAAGAACAGCTGGCCGCCGCCCATCATCACGAAGAAGTTGCCGAACAGCACGAACAGGAAAGCGTAGCCCGCACCGACATACAGCGGGCTGTCGAATATGCCGTCGGTGCTGATCGTCAGCATGTCGAGGAAGTAGTCGAGCTCGATGCCGTGGTGGCGGAAGCTGCCGGTGAGGTGCTGGCCGAACGCGGCGTAGGCGATGGCGAAGGGAATGAGGCTCGTGAGGCCGGCACCGACCGAGCGGCGGCACAGCTCGATCGTGATCCCGATCAGGCCGAAGGCGGCGATGCGGTCGCCGATCCCCAGTTCCGAGAAGCCGCGGGTCCAGTCCTGATAGCGCGGCTCGTTGACGATGAACCACGCCCCGAGTGCAGCACTGGCGAGCGCGAGCACGATGTCGACAGCGGTGAGGCGGTGATAGCCCTTCGCGATGCTGGTCGTCAGGAAGCAAAGCGGGAAGAAGAACAGGATGAACCAGGAGATGTGAAGATGCTGCGAGGCCGACGCGAACAGCGCCAGATAGAACACCGCGCCCACCGTCGCGAGCGACAGCAGAGCTGTTACGATGGCCAGCACGCCGGTCGGTTCGACCCGCTCGGTCTCGCTGAACAAGGCGCGGGCGATCCTGCGTGGCCAGCCGATCGCGACACCGGCTGCCGGTGGTGCCGGTTCGGTGCTGGGTGGGCCGGCTGGTGCTGTCATCTGCTCTCCGATCGCGTTCTACTTGCCGAAGCCGTCGAGCCATTTCTTCGCGGTGGCGAGAACCTCCGGCTTGACGTTGGCGAGCGAGTTGATGATGGCGGTCGCCTGCTCGGTCGAAACCGGATCGTAGGGCACGCCGTTCGCCTTCACGGCCAGCGCGACGAATTCGGGATCGGTGATCGCGGCCAGGAAGCCCTTGCGCAACGCGTCGAGCGCGGGTTCCGGCGTCTTGGGCGGTGCGAGGCCGATGAAGGCCATGTCGGTGAACAGTTTCGACAGCCAGCCCATCGTTTCCCATTCGATGCCGGTCGGCAGGGCGCCGCAGATCTCGCGGTAGAGCTCGGGGAGGGCGAGGAGATCAGGTGCAGTCGCGCTCTTGGCGTATTTGCCGTCGGCATCGATGCCGCCGAGATAGGCAATGGCGATGCCCTGGCCCGATTTGATGAAGTCGGCGTTGCGCGTGCGGAACGTGCCGATCGAGGTGTTGTGCATCTGGACCTCGCCGCGCTGCATGGCGAGGAATACCTCGGTGCCGCCGCGATAGCCCATCACGAACTTGTACTTGACCTTGATGAGGTCGAGCGCAACGGCCGAAAGGAGGCCGGACAGGTCCGTGGCGTTCTGCGCCCCGACCGCGACGAACGGCGCCTTGGCGATGTCGGCGGGCTTCTTCATGCCGCCGGGAACGATATCGGTGCGGGCATAGAGGACGCGAGTGTCGGCGAAGCCTCCCCAGTAGCGAAGCTGATCGTAGCGCACGCGCAGCGTCGTGTGGCCGAGCGCCTGGGCGAGCGGATCCCACGGGCCGTACATCACCGTGAACCCGTCCGGCGTCGCCTTCTCGCCGATGTAGTTCGTCGCGAGCATGCCGCCGGCGCCGGCCATGTTCTGGGCGATCACGTTGGGATTGCCGGGGATGTGGCGGCGCAGGTAAGGCACGAGCATGCGCACGAAGTTGTCGACCGTGCCGCCGGCCGCCAGCGCCACGACGACGTTGAGCTGTTTTCCGGCGTAGAATTCCCCGGTTTGCGCGGGTTGGGCGCGTGCCGGTGAGCCTGCTGCCAGCATCGCAACGACGGCTGCCGCAAGGGTGCTCGAATAACGGATTTTCATCTGCC
>CAMDMH010000612.1 GCA_945901835.1 Devosia equisanguinis
GCCCGCCTTCTGGCGCACGGCGCGCGGCCAGTATCACGAGGCCAAAGGCACGCGCGAATACCCCGTCGATGCCGGCCTTGGCCTGCATCTCATCCAGCACCTCGTTCGATCGGACTTCGATGTCGCGCAGTCGCGGCGGCTGTCACGCGAGCACGGCGAAGGCCACGCCTTCGGCTTCGTGCACCGCCGGCTGATGAATGAGAAGATCGTGCCGATCGTGCCGGTCGCGCTCAACACCTACTTCCCGCCGAACCAGCCCCGCCCGGCGCGATGCTGGCGCTTGGGAGAGGAGATCGCACGCGCAGTCGCTTCACACCCTTCCGACGCCCGCATCGGCATCCTCGCCTCGGGCGGCCTCAGTCACTTCACGGTGGACGAGGAACTGGACCGCCGCTTCCTCGACGCGTGCAAGAAGAAGGACGCGGCCTGGCTCGCCTCGCTCCCTGCCGAGAAACTCAACTCAGGCAGCTCCGAGATCCGCAACTGGATCACCACGGCGGCAGCAGCCCAGCACCTGAACGTCACTTGGCAGGAGTACGTCCCCTGCTACCGCTCGCTCGCGGGCACGGGGTGTGGGATGGGTTTTCAGGTGTGGAAGTAGATTTGGTTTCGGCTACGCGTCCGTGCTCTCGACACCTCACAGCACTTCAGGTCCGCCGCTAGAGCGCCTTCGACTGAGGTGGCATCACCGAGGTCGAAAATTGTCCGCAAAAGAAAAGCCTAGAGTCTTTCCGACTTTTTCACTTCAGTCGGAATATCTCTAGAAGCATCCAAGGCCCACCACGCGCGCATGAACACAACAAAGTAACCCGGCACCTCACATAATTGCCGTCATGGTCCGCGAAGGCTGACCATCCACGACACCTATTTTCTGAGCCGTGGATGGCCCGGCTGAACCGGGCCATGACGTCCATATTTTCAAACCTCAGGTTTCCAACCCGTGGCACTTGCCCGACAACCGTCGCCTCGTCGCTTCCCCTCGTCGTGCCGAAAGCAACCCGCTCACGGAACGACGCGATCACTTCACCGGCGGCACTTCCCGCGCCAACACCACCAGCCACCGCTCCAACCGCTCCTTGTTCGCACCGAGATCGCTGTATCCGAACTTCGAGCGCGAATAGAGCGCGATCGACGACCGCTCCGGCCCAACCGCGACGAAGCGCACGACGATGGTGTCCGGAAAGCCGAGAAGCGCGGTTCGCTGCACGTATCGCGCGGTAAGCGCGACCTCGTCTTCGGCAACCCTGAAGAGGCGCTTTTCGCCAGCCAATGCACGGCCGAAAGCATCGCGCAGCGCCCGCGGCGGCACGGCATAGACGGGGCTCGTCATATCCAGCCGGGCCGCTCCGAAACCCTCCGGCATCGCCAGCGCATCGTTGGGCGACGACCGGCGCTCCAGCGTCTCGAACTTGATGTCGCCGAGGTCGGCCGGCCCGAACAGACCCCACACCCGCTCCGCACCAGCCAAAACGAACACCACCACCGCGAATGCGAGAGCGCCCGCCACCCACGCCGCAACGGTGCCCCAGCCGGTCACCACTCGCCCACGTTCGGCATCGACTTCCACGGCTCCTGCGGCGGCAGCTTATCGCCCTTCTGCAGCAGCTCGATCGAGACCCGATCGGGCGAGCGCACGAACGCCATATTGCCGTCCCGCGGCGGCCGGTTGATCGTCACGCCGCCGTCCATCAGCCGCTGGCAGGTCGCATAAATGTCGTCGACCTCGTAACAGAGGTGGCCGAAGCTACGGCCCATCTTGTAGTCCTCGACATCATAATTGAAGGTCAGCTCCAGCTCGCACGAGCGGTCGGTCTTGGCCCGCTCCACGTCCTGAGGCGCTGCCAGGAAGATCAGCGTGTACTTGTACTCCGGCCGGTCGACGCGCCGCGTTTCGACGAGACCGAGCTTCTTGCAGTAGAAATCCAGCGAAGCCTGGATATCGCGTATCCGGACCATGGTGTGACGGTAGCGCATAGGGGGGGCTCCTGTAAGATGGGGCACAGACCGTGCCCGGCTGCCGGCGCGAAAGACTCCAGCTGATATAGGGACAATGTTTGGCCGCCGCCCGTAGTGCCGTCAATGCCGCCGCCCCTGCCCCCAGCAAACCGGCTCAGCCTTCCGCCCGATGTTGACACCCGCACCCAGACCTGAGACCAAACCAGCAATCGAACCGGCCGAAAACCGTCCGCGCCGGACCGAAAACCACCAAGGGAGGTATCATGTCGATCGATCCCATCACACGCCGCTCCGCACTCCAGGGTCTGGCAGCAGCCGGAACCCTCGCCACCACCGGCCGCGCGTTCGCGCAAGCGAAATACCCGAGCCGCAAGATCAGCGTCATCATCCCCACGGGACAGGGCGGCGGCGCAGAGCGCCTCGCGCGGCCCTTCGCCCAGCAGTGGACTAAGCTGCTCGGCCAGCCCTTCGACTTCGAGTTCCAGCCCGGTGCCGCCGGCCAGGTGGGATACACGCTGTTCGTGCAGAAGCGAGAGCGCGACGGCCACAACATGTTGTTCGGCAACATGGGCCCTGAAATGATCATGTATGCGCTGCAGAAGCCCGCGTACAAATTCCCAGACGACTACACCTATTTTTGCGGCACCGACGTCGACGACAGCTGCGTGTTCGTTCGCACACAGAGCCCGTTCAAGAAGATCGAGGATGTCGTCGAGGCTGCCAAGAAGCGCCCGCTCAACACCGCGACGAGCCGCATCCCCCATCCCGCCTCGATCGGCATTCTGGCGCTCGGCCGCGAGACCGGCTCGAAGTTCAACCTGATCCCGTTCCAGGGCGGCAACCCCACCAACAACGCGGTGCTGCAAGGAGAGACCGACATCGGCGTTCTCCCGATCACCGGCGTCGTGCGACTGCCAGAGCAGTTCCGCGTGCTCGGCGTGTTCAACTCGACCAACATCTTCGCAGCCGAAACGAACAACGCCCCGACGATCAACTCGGTGTTCGGTACCAAGATCCCCGACCTCGCGTCGACGCGCTCGTGGGGGATCCATACGGAGTTCGCCAACAAGAACCCAGAAGCCTTCGCTATGCTCGAAAAGACCGCCGCGCAGGTGATGAACGATCCGGAGTTCAAGGGCGCCGCCGAGAAGGGCGGCGAGAGCCCGAAGTCGTTCAAGTTCTTCGATCGCAAGTACTGCACCGCCTATGCGAATTCGATGATCCAGCTCGCCGAAGAATTCCGACCGGTCCTGACGGCCAAGAAGTAGACGCGTAAGGTGCAATAGCGCGCGTCGCGTTGGCATGTCTGCCGGAGCGACCTGGGTATGAGCGTATTACACCGGTCCACGGCACAGACGGTCCAATACGCGCTAACGCGCTATTGGACCTTACGTGTAGAAATTGGGGGACG
>CAMDMH010000613.1 GCA_945901835.1 Devosia equisanguinis
TCGAGCGACAACCGAACCGCGCGCACCATCAGCGGGAATGCCATCACGGCCGCAGCCAGCACCGCGCCGGCCGAACTGAATACCAGCCTGACCCCGAACATCTCGTTCAGCCAGCGCCCGACCGGGCCCTGGACGCCGAACGTCAGTAACAGCAGGTAGCCGATCACGACCGGCGGCAGCACCAGCGGGGCATGCGCGATGACGTTGATGAGCGAGCGGCCGGGAATGCTGGTGCGCGACAGCAGCCAAGCCACGCCGATGGCCGGCACGAGGCACAAGGCCGACGCCAGCACCGCCACCTTCAGGCTCAGGCTCAGCGCCTCGATTTCGAGCGAGGTCAACGTCAGCATGATTTCGGTAAGGCCTCACTGCGTGATCAGGGGACGGAAAAGCCGTGCTTCAAGAAGATAGCCCTTGCTTCGGCGCCGAGCAGAAACTCGTAGAATTTGAGCGCCTCACCCTGTGCCTGGCCGCGCAGCAATGCAACCGGGTACGAAATGGGCTCATGCGACACCTCGGGAAAGTAACCGGCCACGGCGACCTTTTTGGAGACCGCGGCATCCGTGCCGTAGACGATACCGGCTGCGGCCTCGCCGCGCTCCACCAGCACAAGCGCATTGCGAGCGTTGTCGGCCCGCGCCAACCGCGCCTCGACCTCGGCCCATACGCCAAGCTTCTTCAATGCCTCCGCCGCATAGCGGCCGACCGGAACGTGTGCGGGATCGCCGGTCGCGATGCGACCCGCCGGCAGTCCCCCGAGCCAACCGCGGTCCGCGCTGATCAGGACCGAGAGCGGCCGCCCCGCCGAAACGACCAGCACCAGACGGTTCCCGACAAGCTTTTTGCGAGACGCATTCTCGATCAGCCCGCGCTTCTCCAGGTAATCCATCCACGCTTCGTCTGCCGAAACGAACACTTGGGCGCCGGCCCCCGCCTCGATCTGCTTGGCAAGCGTCGACGACGCCGCGAACGAGAGCTTCGCTCTGATACCGGATGATCGCGCGAACTCCTCGCCCGCCTCCTGCAAAGCAGTCGTCATGCTGGCCGCTGCGAACACCGTCACGTCGCGCGTTTGCGCGGAAACTGATCCCGGAAGCAGAGCTACCGTGGCCGCGAGCATCCACTTTCGCACGCGTCGGATCATCGTTTCCTATATCCATGTTTATATAGGATGAATAGCAGTCGACCCGCAGCCTGTCGATACCCCGGCGAACATGCCGGATGGTGCGGAGAAGCATGACGTCGACGGTTTTCACCTAAGTCGGGCCAAGGCCACTGGCCGCGCCCCGACATTCCGCGAGATGCCGTGGATGTTGGGTCGCGCTGCGCTTGACCCAACCTACGGCTGTTCTGGCTCAACTGACGACAGGCCCTAAGTGCCCATGGCCACTGGCCGCTACCCAACGTGTCACCCTTTCCAGCTCCGCCGGATCATCTCGGCGGCCTTTTCCGCGATCATCAACGTCGGCGCGGCCGTGTTGCCCGACGTGATCGTCGGCATGACCGAGGCATCGGCGATGCGCAGGCCCTCGAGGCCGTGCACCGCCAGGTCCGGGTCGACGACCGCCCCCGCATCGGAGGCCGGACCCATTTTCGCCGTTCCGACCGGGTGGAAGATCGTCGTGCCCACATCGCCCGCTGCTTTCGCGAGCGACTCCGCATCGTCCCCCACCTCCGGCCCGGGGCGGAACTCTTCCGGCGTGAATTTCGCCAGCGCCGGCATCGCGACGATGCGACGGGTCAACCGTATCGCCTCTGCCGCGACCAGTCTGTCGGCCTCGGTCGCCAGATAGTTCGGCTGAATGATCGGGTGCGTATAAGGGTCCGCCGACGAGATCGACACGAACCCGCGCGACGTCGGCCTGAGATTGCAAACACTCGCGGTAAAGGCCGGGAATGGATCGAGCGGCTCCCCGAACTTCGGCAGCGTCAGCGGCTGAATATGGTACTGCAGGTTGGGCGTTTCGCGCGACGGATCGGACTTCGCGAAAGTGCCCAGCTGTGACGGCGCCATCGTCATGGGCCCCGTTCGCCGGATCGCGTATTCGAGTCCGATCAGGCCCTTGCGGAACAAACTCTGCGAGCGCTCGTTGAGCGTCTTTACGCCGTGAACCTTATAGGCGAGCCGCACCTGCAGATGATCCTGCAGATTCTCCCCGACACCTTCGAGAGCGTGCTGGACTGCGATACCGAGCCGCCGCAGTCGCTCACCCGGACCGATGCCCGACAGCTGTAGCAGATGGGGTGTACCGATGGCACCGGCCGCGAGAATCACCTCGCGCCGCGCCCCGATCCGCAATGGAAAGGTCCGCCGCTTCACGAGGACGCCCGTCACTCGCCGGTCTTTCACGATCAGCCGCTCGACCATCGCATTGGTCAAGATCGTGAGGTTGCGCCGATCGAGCGCCGGCTCCAGAAACGCTTTCGACGTGTTCCAGCGCACCCCGGAACGCTGGTTCACCTGAAAATAGCTCGAGCCCTCGTTGTCGCCGCGGTTGAAGTCCTTGATCCGCGAGATACCGGCCTGCTCGGCCGCCTCCGCCCAGGCATCGAGGATTTCCCACCTCACCCGCGGCCGCTCGACCCGCCATTCGCCGCCCCGGGCGTGCTTACCCTGGAAGTCGGCTTCCGACATCGCCCACTGGTCCTCGTGCCGAAGGAAGTAGGGCAACACGTCGTCCCAGGCCCAGCCCTCACAGCCCGTTTGCCGCCACAGGTCGTAGTCGCGCGCCTGGCCGCGCATGTAGATCATGCCGTTGATCGAGCTGCAGCCACCGAGCACGCGCCCGCGCGGATAGCCGAGGCTGCGGCCGTTGAGGCCGGGCTCCGGCGCAGTCGAGAAACACCAGTCGACCTTCGGATTACCGAACGAGTAGAGGTAGCCGATCGGAATTTTCGTCCAGATCCAGTCGTCCTTGCCGCCCGCCTCGATCAGCAGGACGCGCGCTGTGGCATCCGCGGACAGGCGATTGGCCAACAGGCAGCCCGCAGTGCCCCCGCCGACGATCACGTAGTCGTAGGTGTCGAGTTCTTGGGCCACGGCCGGTTTCCTTCCTGATCGCCTCGCTTCGCGCCTGGTTCCGATGCGCCATCAAGCTCACTGCGATACCGTGCAAAAAAACTCAACCCCGCTCACTGAAGCCTCTTGAACTCGGGTTTCGCCCTACCCAAAAACTGACTGGAGCAGATGATGTTTGCCGGATGCCATGGTGACCTCGGCGGTGACCAAGGCCCCGCGCTGGCTTCAACCCGAAGCGATAGATACGCATTCACACTCAGTGTTTCTTCAGCCTCAGCCTCTTCACTGAACTGCCCGGGTCTCCGACCAAGCAAACACAAAAAATTGGTCACTCAAGCACCCTTCGT
>CAMDMH010000614.1 GCA_945901835.1 Devosia equisanguinis
CGGGATCATTCCACGTCAGAAAGGGGTAAAGGCCCCGGATCTGCAAGCTCCGATGTTGCTGTCGGACCGTTCGTCCGGGGACGCATGGAGAAAGTGTAGTCTTCCATCCGGCTATGTCGGTGCGTGGTGTCAGACCTTTCTGGTCTGACACAACCGCTCCTCCGCTGCCGGCCGCGCTGCGATATCGGGCGCCTTGGCCCGCCGCTCCATCTTGATCCGCTCCGCCATGAGGAAGGCGAGTTCGAGCGACTGGTCCGCGTTGAGGCGAGGATCGCAATGAGTATTGTAGCGGTCGGAAAGATCCGCATCCGAGATAGCGCCGGCGCCGCCCGTGCACTCCGTCACGTTCTGGCCGGTCATCTCGAAGTGGACGCCCCCCGCGTGCGTGCCTTCCGCGCGATGGATCGCGAAGAACTGATCGACCTCGCTCAGGATACGATCGAATGGCCGCGTCTTGAAATTCGACGCCGCGGTGATCGTGTTACCGTGCATGGGATCGCACGACCAAACGACGTTGCGGCCGGCCTTCTCGACGCCACGAATGAGCTTCGGCAGCGCCTTCTCGACCTTGTCCGAGCCATAGCGGCAGATAAGCGTGATCCGGCCCGCCTCTTCCTTCGGGTTGAGGATGTCGAGCAGCTTGATCAGCGTGTCGGGTTCCAGCGAGGGCCCGCACTTGATGCCTATGGGATTGCGGATGCCGCGGCAATACTCGACATGTGCGTGATCGGGTTGGCGGGTGCGGTCACCGATCCAGAGCATGTGCCCGGACGTGCCGTACCACTCGCCGGACGTCGAATCGAGGCGGGTGAACGCCTGCTCGTAGCCCAGCAACAGCGCCTCGTGGCTAGTGTAGAGCGTCGTGGTCTTGAGAGCCGGCGTGTTCTCAGACGTGATCCCGCAGGCCCGCATGAAGCCGATCGTCTCGGTGATCCGGTCGGCGAGATCCTTGAAGCGCTTGCCCTGCGGGCTGTCGGCGAGGAACCCGAGCGTCCACTGATGCACGCGCTCGAGATCGGCATAGCCGCCCGACGAGAACGCGCGCAGAAGGTTCAGGGTCGCTGCCGACTGCCGGTAGGCTTCGATCTGGCGCTGCGGATCGGGGGTCCGCGCTTCGCTCGTGAATTCCGGTCCGTTGATGATGTCCCCCCGATAGCTCGGCAGCACGACGTCGCCGCGCTTCTCCACATCGGCCGAACGAGGCTTGGCGAACTGTCCCGCGATCCGCCCGACCTTCACGATCGGCACCGATGCCGCATAGGTCAGCACGACTGCCATCTGCAGGAAAACGCGAAGAAAATCGCGGATGTTGTCCGCGCGGTGCTCGGCGAAACTCTCGGCGCAATCGCCGCCCTGGAGCAGGAACGCGTCGCCCGCAGCCACGGCCGCGAGCCGCTTCTTCAGCTCGCGCGCTTCACCGGCGAAAACCAGCGGCGGGAAGGTGGCCAGCTTTGCTTCGGTCTCGGCCAGGACGGCCGGATCGGGATACTCGGGCACCTGAATGATCGGTTTCGACCGCCAGGAATCAGCGGTCCACGGCGTCGGCATGGTGGTCTCTCCGGCAGGATATGGACTCGACCGCAAGCAGGCGCGCCGGGGAAGGGCGCTTCCAGGGATTGCGTCGGCCCCTTATGCCACAATTCTTCATGGCGGGGAGATGGCAATTCGGACGAAGACGCCCGGGCGCAAGGTCCACGCCCCCTGTCCGTCGCCGGTCAGTGCCCGCCGCGCAGCTGCACGACGAAGCCCTGCGGCGGAGGATCGAATTTGCGCATGAAGGCGACAGGGAGCGCCACGTCCCGGGTGAGCGACCACACGCCGTGCGAGGCGACCTGATAACCCATGTGATCGAAGAAGTCGCTCGAGCCCAGCGGTGCCCGGATCGTGAAGGACGAGAAGCCGGCGCGTCGCGCCTGAGCTTCGGCAGCCTCGACAACCCGGCGGCCGATCCCGAGCCGTGCGTATAGCGGCGACACGAACACTCCTATCAGCCGGGCCGTGGAGCCGCTGTCGTTGGCAGGAAGCCAGCCTGCCGTCCCGATCAATTCGCCACTGAGGCGCGCACCGGTCATGCGGTCTTCCACGACAACGTCGGAGAGGCGCGTCGAATAGGCAGCCGAATAGACGTGCTGGGTGAAGGCTGTGATTTCCGCATCGGAAAGCAGGCCGGCGGCAAGCCGTCGCGCAGAAGACGCATGCAGGTACCGGATACCCGACATATCGTCGATGGGTACGACGGCGATATCGACGGCTTGGCCGACACTTTGCCGTGCTGGGGCTGGCGTGAGCGTACTCATTCCCGCGCAAAGCCTTCCTATACGCAAGAGCCGCTGTTGCGACCCGAACTGACAACGAACCAACTTCTGCACAGCATACTCCAAGTCGGCGCACACGACATCAGCGAGTTGGGGTTCAGGCAAAGCTATGCACCGGGAAAAACGTCAGCGGCGAGGCGGTGCATCTAAGGGAGACGCGCCGCCGGCCGAAGGTGGAGCCTCGGCGCGCCGATCGTTGCCGACAACGGGTGCTGGTCCGCCGGGTGATGCCGGCGGCGAGAACTCGTTGACCTTGCAGGAGCAGCCGTTGACGAATTCCTTGCGGAACCGGAACGCCGTGCGCAACGTGGAGTAGGGTTGGCGCGTCTTGTGAGAGACCGCCTGTTCGATCCCCTGGCCCGGGTTCTGGCTGTGATAATAGAGTTCGGCCGGTGCCGCGCATCTCTGCTGGCACAGTTCCTGGTCGCGATCGAAACTCGTCGGCAGCGTCGAGAAGCTCACGGGGAAGAACGCCCCGTCGCACAACCGCACGCACACCGTGCGGAAAGTCGCGCCATAGTTGAAGCGGTTGCCGCCGGGGCCCGAATCCTCGTCCTGCCAGAGCGACGAGAACGGTCCCGAATTGCGCGCGGCCTGCTGTTGATAATTCGCGCCGCAATTGTTGCGGGCGAGTTCGCGAACGATGTCGTCCTGCAGCGAGCGGCCACCGGACTGTATGATCTGCTGACGCTGCTGATCGAGTTCGGACAGCCGGCGTTTGTTGGCGTCGAGCTGTTGCGCTTGACTTTGGCAGGCTGGAGTGCGGCGCAACGATTTTCCGAACATCAAGAATTCGAACTCGTAGCAATTCGACCGTTCGAGCTGCTCCTGGGACGAGCGGACGGCGCGTTCGGCCGTGCGCATGTCGCCCTCGATGCGAGGGAGCTGATCGCGAGGATTATTGCGGCTTTCGGTGAAGAGCCGCTGTTCCAGCTGTACGCAGATCGGCGGTCGGCTGCCGGAAGAAGGTGCGGCGGCGCCGGGCGCGCTGGACTGGGGCGGCGCATTCTGTGGCGGCATGGTCGGCGGCGGCGCCTGAGGTCCA
>CAMDMH010000615.1 GCA_945901835.1 Devosia equisanguinis
GCGGCACCTGATTTCGGTTGAACCTCGAGCTGGGATTTCTCGACCTCGGCGATGAACTCGGGGTCCTTTATCGTGGCATCGAAAGCCTTGCGCCACGCCGCGAGACGATCGGCGGGCACACCGGGCGGCAGCAGCGCCGGCCAGCCGACGAAGGCGCCGGACTCGATCAATGCCAGAACCTTGCGGCCGTCCGGGTCCGTGACCAACTCGCTGAACAGCGGCACATCCGGCAGATCGGGTTGTCGCCTGTCCCCGCCCTGCGCGAGAATGGCGGCCTTCGATGACTTCAGCCAATCGCCCTGCTGGCTCTTGAAGCCGCTCCACGACGTGATCCGCGCGTGCGCTTCCCCGCGCTCCATGGCGACGTTCATGTCGGCGGCACCGCGATAGCCAGCGACGAGCTTGAATTTGGTGCCGGCATATTCGTTGAGCGCGACGGCGAGCTGCGAGCCTTGATGGCCGCGACCGCTCGTTGCCAGGATAGTCTCTCGCTGGCGGGCATCCGCGATCGTCTTGATGCCGGAGTCCGTCCACACCGCGAACACCGCGATGTATTCGGCGAACGTGCCGACCCAGCCGAACCGGCGCGCGTCGTAGCGCACTTCCTTCGGCCGCAGCGCCTGCTCGAGCGCGAGATCCTTCGTCACCGTCGCGATCACGCTGCCGTCCTTGGGCGCGAGATTGTAGAGGTGATTGGTGGCGGTGATGCCACCGGCGCCGGGCATGAACTGCACGACGATGTTGGGCTTCCCGGGCATATGCCTGGGGAGATGGCGCGCAGCAAGTTGCGCGTAGAGCCCGTAGCTGCCACCGGGACCGTAGGAGGCGATCCAGCTGACCTGCCGTTCGCGGAAGAAATCGGCGACCGGGTCGGCTGCAGCCGGACGATGGGTCAGGAACAGACCGCTGCCCAAGAGCAGCGCCGCTACGACGGGGCGTATCGGACTCGCTTGCATGTTGCCTCCCAGAAAATCTCATCCAGTGTCGTGACCGCAAGAGCGTAAGCCCGCGTTCGCGTGGGATGTATTCGGGGGATGCTAGTGTAGCGCATCTGACGTTTGGTACCCGCTGGCGGCTAGCCTCTTGACCAACCGTCAGCTGCAAAAGCTACACTAGAGCCCTGACGTTGCTAGTGTTCCTTTTGGTTCCGACATTTGCTCCGACGGTGCGGCAAGGGGAAGCAAACGTCGGAACCGGAACACTAGCGCAAGTGCGGCGGGAAACAAGGTGTGGTGCGGCAATACATACGAATCTGCTGTTCATCCCAGCATGCCGCTGATGTAGCCCCGCCAGAGGGCCTTCAGTGCGATCTCGCCGACGAGCGTCGCGCCGAACAGGATGAGAATGAGACCCGCGGCATAGTTGATCTGGGCCAACCGCGCTTCGGTTACTCGGTGGCGGATCCGCCCGACCATCGTGGCGAGGAAAACCCACCACATCATGCTGCCCGCGACGATGAAGGCAACGAGCCACAGCGCTTGCGCCGTCGACGCAACCTCGACGAAGCTCGACACGCCGCCGAAGATCGCGATCAATCCGAGGACTGCGCCGGGGTTGGTGACCGTCAGCAGGAACGTCTTCGGCACGTCCCACAGGCTGTCGCGCAAGCCCGACCAGTCGGAAGGGCCCGGTTCCGTCAAGGCGAGCCGTGGCCGGCTGCGCGACAGCATCCCCCCGAAGCCGATGAGCACGAGCCCGCCGACGAGTTGGATGACGTCGCGATCAAGCGTGATGGCGCTGCTGATCTGTCCGACGCCCAGCGCCGCTAGCAGTGCGATGACGCCATCGCCCAATACGGCGCCAAGTCCTGCAAAGATGCCGGCGGCAACACCACGCTCGATCGCGCGCTGGATGCACAATACATTGACCGGACCGACCGGTGCCGCGATCAGCACGCCGACTGCCAGCCCGACAGGCAACATCAGGGGATGGGGAATGAAGTCCAGCACTTCGCGAGGTCTCTTCCCCGTAGGTCGCAGTCGGATCAACATCGGCCCGGTTTGGATGGCAAGAGCATCCCACCGGCAGCTCATATCGGAATAGAGTTGGTCACATTCTAGCTGCAGCACCTGCGATTCGCTCCGCTGCTTACGCTACAAGCGAAGAACTCGTGCCGCTGACCCTGCAGTCCATCTGCGACATGACTGAATGGTCCACGCGGAGACAGGCTGAACAGGCTGCGGGAGCTGCGGATGAATGCCCTCACCAGACGAGAGACAACCAGACGAGTGAACGCACAAACCCGGCGTGTGGCCTTGATATGGATGCTGACTGCCGTTGTCCATGCAGCGGCAGGCTCAGCACATGTTCTCGCTCAGCAGAGAAAACGTGACGGAAAACAGGCATCTGGCCGCTCCGAGCCGCCGCGCGTGATCCTCGGTCGCGGCGTCGACGGCTTGCCCCCGGGCGTCGTGGAGATGCGGGCGGCGATCATCGCGGCGATCGAGACCGGTGACGTTGCCGAGCTCAAGGGCGCGATGGATCTCAACGAGTTGCCGCCGGAAGTGGGAGCGTCGGCCGGCGTCGATCCGATCGCGCATCTGCGCAGTCTGTCGGCGGATGGCACTGGTAAATCCGTTCTCGAAGCCCTCCAAGTTCTGCTGGATGGGACGTGGGCGGCCATTCCCGGCGGGCGCGACGCCGAGAACAATCGTATCTACGTCTGGCCGCAATTCGCGGAAGTTGGCGTGGAGAAGCCTAGTGCGGCCGAAGCAGCAGCGCTCGTTGATCTCGTCGGTGCCCAGGAAGCCGCCGAGATCGGACAAGCGAAACGGTACCGCGGTTGGCGGCTGTCGATCGGGGCGGACGGCGTGTGGCACATGTTTACCCGCGTCGGGTTCTGAGGGCGCCGCACCGGTTCTAAAATTAACGATAAAGCGTCCCTGCGTTAGCCTTGAGAATGGGAAGGCCATAGATCGCCCTTACGGGCGAATCCCAGTGAGCACGAGCGGAGCAATTGCGTGATGATATCTACACTCAGAGCCGGCCTGTTGGCCGGAGCCGCAATCCTCTTCACTTCACCGGCACAGGCACAGTTCCTGTTCGGCGACAGCTTCTGGGGCCAGCCCCAGCGCCCTTCGGCTGCCCAGCGCAGCACGCCGCGCGCGGGCGTTGCCGGGCAGCGCCGGCAGCAGGCAGCACTTCCCGCCTGGGATGACGACGAGGACGATCGTCCCCAGCGCGCAGCGCCGCCGAGCACTGGCACGCCTGCTCAGAAGGGCCCATGGAAGGCTCAGTGGGACGGCGGCGCGCGCCCCGCGATTTCGCCGGCCGCACCGCCCGTCGTGTCATATTCCGGCCCCCAGTCTGCCGGTACGGTCGTGATCGATACGCGTGGCCGCGCGCTG
>CAMDMH010000616.1 GCA_945901835.1 Devosia equisanguinis
CGGCCGCTCGCAACCGCCAGACGAGATTTAAAAACGCGCCGCCGGGGTGCACGGCCTCCAGTCGGGCTTAAGCCCTCCCGTCGGCCGTCCACCCCGGCGCAGTCTCACCCTGATTGACGACGTGTCTCACCTTGATTGTCGCGCGGCAACTCGAAAGCGTCGCCTGAACTCAAACATCAATTGCCGGCTTCAATTGCCGGCATTCGAGAGGAAACGGCCATGGTCGACAGTCTGGGCTATCGCATGAAGTTCGGCGTGATCGCGCCTTCGACCAATACCTCCGTGCAGCCCGAGTTCGATTCGATGCGGCCGGTCGGCGTCACCAATCACTTCTCGCGCATCACGATCCCCGACGATCCCGTGCACAGCGACGCCGACTTCGATCAGCTGATCGCCAATATCCGCCTGACGATGATGGACGCTATCGACTCGGTGATGTCGTGCAGTCCGGGGCATCTCGTGATGGGCATGTCGGCAGAGACGTTCTGGGACGGCAAGCAGGGCTCGATCGATCTGCAGCGGCGGGTCGAGGAGCGCGCCGGCGTCAAGGTCACGATGGGATCGGATGCGTGCCAGGCGGCATTGAGCCAGTATCCGAAGGTGAAGCGGCTCGCCGTGGTGACGCCGTACATGCCGGTCGGCGACAATCAGGTGCGCCGCTTCTTCGCCGATTGCGGCTAAGAGGTCGTGGCGCTCAAGGGGCTGAAGTGTGCGGGTCCGATGCTGATCGCGCACGAATCCGAGCAGACGCTGCGCGACACCATCATCGAGCTCAACGGGCCGAACGTGGACGCGATCGTGCAGGTCGGCACCAACCTCGCGATGGCGCGGCTCGCCGGTATCGCCGAGTTCTGGCTCGACAAGCCCGTCATCGCGATCAACACGGCGACGTACTGGCACGCGCTGCGCAAGAACGGCATTCCCGACAAGGTGCAGGGCTTCGGATCGCTACTGGCGAAATACTGAGGTCGTCGCGGGCCGAGGGCTGTGTGTTCATTCCGCTCCGGCCGCTACGTTACTCCGCCGTTTTGCGCGTGCGATGAATGTGCATGGCGTAGTGCATCTCGGCGGCAGGATGCCAATTGAACGAGGCGATGAGAACGCCACCATCGGTCAGATAACGGCGGAGCAGTTGAAGCGACTGGGCGCCCGGCGCCATGCCGAGATGGCGTCCGATCTCCGGCGGCATCGGCAGAGCACGGATCTCCTGCACGACCTCCTCGATCGGGCCATCGGCATGACGCTCCAGCAGCGAGAAGAAGGGAACCTGCTGCTCGCCCAGCGACGGGATCACCGCCTCGAAGCGGAGCGGAATGTAGCTCTCGATGAAGCAGATCGGCTTGCCGCCGGGCTTCGTCCAGCGCACGCCGCGGATGCGGAACCACTCCTCGCCGGGGATGCCGCCGATCAGCTCGGCGGTGTGCGGCGTCAGTATCGTGCGGCTCGTCTCGAGGATGACGAAGAACGTCTCGACCGCGACCTGGAACAACTCCTCCAGCGATCCGAACGACTGGTAGTATGTCGCTTGCGGACTGCTGGAGACGACGCGGGTTCCCGAGCCCTGACGCCGCTCGATGTAGCCCTGGTCGCGCAGATGGCGGAGTGCCTCGCGGATGGTGAAGCGACTGGTGGCGAACTCGGCCGCAAGCTCGATCTCCGTCGGCAGCACGCTGCCGACGGGATAGAGGCCATCGATCAGCCGGGCCTCCAACGTCTTCTGGATGCGCGCATAGCGCGGTCCTTCGACAGGGGCGGCAGGCGGGGCGGTCGGAGACTGTCTATCGCTCATCTTCGGCGCTCGTGATTGGCCCAGATTCGGTGACGCACCTCGCGCGCCCCTGCGCAGCCCCGCCACAAGTTCGTGCTCGGTATGGCCCCCTCAGCCAGGCCAAACCCGATAATCCTTTTACCCAAATTCGTCATCCAAAAGATATGGACAACTTGTCGTTTTTGGCTAGGCTTGAGCCGGACAAGCACCCGCTACTCACCAATTTCATGCTCGATCGTAATCCGTGATGCACGGCCCGGCAGCTCAAGATATCCACGAATACCGGACGGAAAACATCTCATGGCCGACCCAAGACTGAAGGCAGCGATCCTCGAGAAGGAGTTCATCCTGGCGCCGGGCATCTTCGACCTGATTTCGGCACTCATCGCCAACAAGATGGACTTCAAGGCGCTTTATGTGACCGGGTACGGGACCGTCGCCTCTTACCTGGGCCTTCCTGATGCCGGTATCGCCACCTACCGCGACATGATCGAGCGCATCGCACAAATGGTGAAGATGACGGACAAGCCGATCATCGCCGATGCCGACACGGGGTACGGTGGGTTGCTCAACGTCCGCCACACCGTCCGCGGATACGAGGATGCCGGCGTCTCGGCAATCCAGATCGAAGACCAGGAGTTTCCGAAGAAATGCGGCCACACGCCCAACCGGCGCGTGGTCCCGCTCGAAGACATGGTGCGCAAGATCGAGGTCGCCGCCGACAGCCGGCGCAGCGACGACTTCCTGATCATCGCGCGCACGGATTCGCGGACTTCACTCGGCATCGACGAAGCGATCCGGCGCGGCAAGGCTTTTGCGAAAGCAGGCGCCGACGTGGTTTTCGTCGAATCGCCCGAGACCGAAGCCGAGATGCTCAAGGTCGCCGAGGAGATCCGCGCGCCGCTGTTCGCCAACATGGTCCAAGGTGGGCGCACGCCGATCCTGTCCGCCGAGCGGCTGCACAAGATGGGCTATTCGATCGCCATTCACCCCGCGATCGGCTTCCTGTCCGTCGGCGCCGCGTTGCGGAAAGCCTATGCCAATCTCGAAAAGAACGGCGTGAGCACCAGCGAGATCGACCTCTACTCGTTTTCAGAATTCAACAAGCTCGTCGGCTTCGAGGATGTGTGGGCGTTCGAGAAGAAGTTCGCGCAGGACTGAGGCAGGACTGAGGGGGAAGCGCTACGCGGCAACGAAGCCACTGACGGAAAGTTCCAAGCCAAACAGGTCGCAACTCTCGAAATGGAGACGAACTTGAAATCGATCATGATGCGGGCCGGCGCTCTGGCTATCGCGACCCTGACGGCGGTGATGTCGACTGCGGGGGCAACGGTCGCGCAGGAATGGCCGAGCAAGCAGGTTTCCATCATCCTGCCGACTGCGGCCGGCGGCAGCACGGATCTCATGGCGCGCCTTGCAAGCGAGCACCTAGCCCGCGTTTCTCACCATGGATGACGACATCGGGCCTCCGAATCAGGGAAAGTTGTTTTACGAGAACGACTTCACCTGAAGCGGAGCAGGCGCCCGATGCCGACACACTGTAGAACGGATTCGCTGGATTTCGGAAGCGTGGAG
>CAMDMH010000617.1 GCA_945901835.1 Devosia equisanguinis
CTGAGCTGAACCCGGTCGAGCGCCTCTGGCTACACCTGAAGGCACGCTTCCTCTCGCACCGTCTCCACGACGACTACGACGCCATCGTCGACGCCGCCTGCACCGCCTGGAATCGACTCAAGGCCGAGACTGGACGGATCAAATCACTGCCGCAGCGGACTTCTGATTACTGAATTCTGATTTCTGGCCCTTACTTCCCCATCCCCGCCTTTGCGACGACATCGGTCCACTTCGCCGTCTCGCTCACGATATAGCGGCCGTACTCCGCCGGCCCTCCTGTCAACGGCTCGATGCCCTGAGCACGAAACGCTTTCACCACGGCCTCGCTGGCGACCGACGCCGCCGCCGCACCAGCGAGCTTGTCGCGTATCGCATCGGGAAGCGCCGCCGGCCCATTGATCCCGAACCAGATCGCTGTCTCGAAGCCCAGCAACCCCGACTCGATCGCCGTCGGCAGATCGGGCAACGCGGGCGAACGCTTCGCGATCGTCCAAGCGAGCGCACGCAACTGCTTGCCTTCGATCAGGCCGAGCACCGTCGACGACGGCGCGAACATCACCTGCAGCGTGCCGCCGACGAGATCCTGTGCCGCCTGCGCGGTTCCCTTGTAGGGCACGTGCACCATCTTCACGCCGGCCATCGCGTTGAACAATTCAGCCGACAGGTGAGGCGTGCTCCCGACACCGGCGGAACCGTAGTTCAGCTTGCCCGGCTCCGCCTTCGCCAGCGCGATCAGTTCTGCCACGGTATTGGCCTTCACGCTCGGATTGACGACCAGAATGTTCGGCACCACGCACAGCAGCGCGACAGGCTTCAGGTCTTTGGCGAGGTCGATCGCCGAGCCCAGGCCGACGGCCTTGTTGATGACGTTCGCGATCGAGCCGAAGAACAGCGTGTACCCGTCGGCTTCCGCTTTCGCCACGGTATCGCCCGCGATGTTGCTCGACGCGCCCGGCCGCGACTCCACGATCATGCTCTGCCCGAGGTTTTTCGACATGCCCTCGCCGACGATCCGCGCGGCGACATCCGCCGACGAACCCGCCGCAAAACCGATCAGCAGCTTCACGGGGCGGTCCGGATAGGTCTGCGCCACGGCCGGAGTCGACATTGCCGCCAGTGCAAGCGCTCCCGCGATCCAGCTCACGATCCGCATAGTCACGTCCTCCCGATTTTTGTTCTCTTGCTTCGCGTCATTCTCGACCGAAGTGCGCTACTGGCGCACGAGCGTCGGGAATCCAGCACAAAGCGCCGAAGACACCCTTTTTGATGGCTTCTGCTATTTGTAAACCGCCGGCGGCGCTGACACGAACGCCAACAGGTGGTGCAGAACCGTCATGTAGTTCTTCTCCTGGAAGCTCGCGTGCGCGATGCCCGGCATGATCGTCAGCATCTTGTCCTGGTTGGGTAGCAGATCGAAGAACGCCCTGATGTCGTCGTAGGACGCGACACCGTCGAACTCGCCGCGCAGAATTCCAGTCGGGACCGTGATCCGGCGCGGATCGACGAGCGGCAGGTGCGCGCTCATGTCGATGTAGGAGCCTGTCGGTACTTCGCTCCCCTGCGCGAGCGTCGCATTGGCCAGCGCGACGATCACCGCTTCGTCCGCAACGCCGGGATGGTCGCGGTTGAACACCGAATGCACATAGGCGAGATCGATCGGACGCCGGATGCGGCTCGACCAGTAGTCGAGCTTTTTGCGCCGCTCGATCAGCGTCGGGCTATTCTCGCCCGTCCACACGAAGGCATCGAGCACCAGCCGCGAAACCATCTCGGGATGGCGCTGCGCCAACAGCGCCGCCTTCAGCGCGCCCGATGAGATGCCGTAGATCATCGGCGCCCGCCCGCCGTTCTTGGTTTGAATATAGCGAACGGCAGCCTCGAGATCGTCGGCGCCGTTCGCGACGTTGAACGTGATCTGCCGCGACTTGTCCGAAAGGCCGTAGCCCTCGTTGTCGATCGTCCAGGCGTCGAAACCCTGCCCCGCGAAGAACTCGAGCACCGAGGAGTTGGCGCGACCGGGCACCGCGAGATCGAACGTCGGCAGCCCCGCCCACGTCGAGCCGTGCACGAACAGGATCGTCCCGCGATCCGCCCCCGCCGCCGGCCGCTTCTGCCGCATGAACAGCCGCACCTCGCCCTTGAGCGTGGTATGATCCTCGGTCGTGATGCTCATCGCCACGCGCCCCTTCGGTTGCTGTTTTTCGGTGGGTTTTGTCTTACCGGCTATGCCTGGCAATGCAAAGCGGCGGACGTACTGCCCAAACATGCCCGGCTTCAATCACCGGCGGTGCGCTCGCCGCCGATCTTCACGACGCACCGCGGTGCACGATCCCGGACGACCCGGGCCAGCGCTTCGAGCGCCGCCGCACGCGGCAATCCATACCGCCAGACCAGCCGCACGCGACGCCGTGCTCGCTTTTCCGCGATCGGGCGCGCGACCAGTCGTCCACCGCTGCCCTCTCTGGCCTCCCATGCCAGGCTCGGTCCCAGCGTCACGCCATACCCGGCGGCAGCCAGATGGAGGAGTGTCTCGAGGCTCGACGCCCTGACGTCGGCGGCGGCCGTCGCCATGCGGGCATTGCTGCACAGCTCGAGCGCCTGATCGCGAAGGCAATGGCCCTCGGCGAGTAGCAACAGCGAGCAGGGGTCGACCGAGGCAAGCCTGATGCTTTCTGTGCTGGCCAGCGGATGCGATGCCGGCATGGCCAGCAGGAACGGATCGTCGAACAACTCGCGCTGCTCCAATCGATCGCCGTCGGGCTCCGTTGCGATCAGCGCGGCGTCGAGCTGTCCTTCCCGCAATCGGGCCATGACGTGCCGGGTCATCTCCTCCACCAGAACCAGCGGAGCTGACGGAAGTACGAGGGCTGCCCGAGGTAGGATATGCGCCATGAGGTAGGGTGCCAGCGTGGGAATGACACCGAGCCGAAGCCCGCCCACCATGGGATCCCGGCTCGCATCGGCGGCAGCCAGGATCTCGTCGGCTTCAGCCAGCGCCCGGCGCGCGTGCGAAATGATCTCGCTGCCGACTCGCGTCGGTTGCACGCGCTTGCCGATACGCTCGAATATCTTGACCTCGAGCTGCTGCTCCAGCTTGAGGATCTGGCCGCTAAGCGTCGGCTGGCTGACATTGCAGGCTTCCGCAGCCCTGCCGAAATGTCCCAGATCAGCAACGGTGACGACATAGCGAAGGTCACGAAGATTCATGGCACACTCGATAATCGATCCTGCCTATGATCTAGCCTGTTCTATTCGCCATAATCCTCTGCTCGGCGGCCCCGTTGCAACGCGATGCGCGTCGTCGGCCGGGTTGACGGCGAG
>CAMDMH010000618.1 GCA_945901835.1 Devosia equisanguinis
ATCCAGGCGGCAGCCGCGTGCGGCGGGTCCGCGATCCTCCGACAGGGCGCATTCGACACCGGTGGCGAGATCCCTGCCGATCAGATCGCAACGCATCCGGTCGGAACGCGCAGCCTGGCGCTGGATCATGCCGGCGAGTGTCAGCCCGGACGCGCGCAGATGCTCGGCGGCGTCCGCGACGAGCGCGTTCGCGGCGTCGCCCTCGCCCGTCTCGTAGACGAGCGCGGTAAGCAGGGGGCTCGAGCTTTCGGTGGTCAATCTGGCGCCCTCGTCGCGAACTCGATCATCGAACTATCGCCAACTGCTGCAGTCGGGAGTGAGCGAGATCAAGCGCCTATGGATTTCGCTCAATCGAAAGATTCGACGTCGACGGCGACGGACATGCGCTGGTCGCCGCCGCCGAGCAGGACGCCGCTGATCGGACTGATGTCCTCGTAGTCGCGGCCGTAGGCGACGGTGATGTGCTCCATCGACGGCATGATGCCGTTGGTCGGATCGAAATCGACCCAGCCGGTCTCGGGCGCCCAGACGGACAGCCAGGCATGGGACGCGTCGGCGCCCTTGAGCTTTACCTGTCCGGGCGGCGGTCGCGTCAGCAGGTAGCCGCTGACGTACCGCGAGGGGATGCCGAGCGTACGTAATGCCGCGATGGCCAGATGGGCGAAGTCCTGGCACACGCCGCGCCTGATCTCGAGCACGCGCATGATGGGCGTCGACACGTCGGTGGCGGTCGGGTCGAACTTGAAGGTCTCGAACATGCGGCGCGTCATATGCATAGCGCCGGCGAGCACGGGCCGGCGCGCGGGGAAGCTCTCGCGAGCGAAGGCGCGTACTTCGCGAGAAGCCGGCGTCAGCCGCGATGTGCAGGCGAACTGCAGCACGCCCGCATCGAGACCGCCATCGGGGAGGTGCGCACGGTAGGTGACGTCCTCCCACGGCGTCGTCGCAGCCGGATCGATAGCTGGGGGCGCTGCCACGTCGATGGTGCTGCGCGAATGGACAACCAGTTCGGAGTGCTCGTCCTCGATGCGCAACAGCGTCGCGGCATTGCCGAAGTAGTCGATGACGCTCGTGCTGGTGACGGGCGCGGGATCGATCAGCAGGCTGTGATGGATCACCGACTGCCGGGCGAACGCGCGCGGCTGCAAGTGCATCAGGTTATAGGATTGCGCGACCGGCAGCCGATAGCTGTAGGTCGTGCGATGACTGACCTCGAACCTCATGACTCCTGCCGCGACCTCGCCCGGACCCACCGCGGTTCCTTCTCGACGACGCTGAAATAGCGCCTTGTGAGGGCATCCGACAACTGTGGAATGCGCTCGACCTGTCGACCGAGCAGGGACACCAGTGCAGGCCGCTGTCCGTCAGGCCCCTGTTCGGCAAGCGTCAAGACATCGGCGAGCCTGAGATCCGTCAGCATCGCGAGAGCGGTCCGCTGCACTTCGGTGCGGCCGCGCCCCTTGCCGGTCTGCGGCAAGGTGTCGATGTGGTTGGAAAGGGCGGCGAGCTGGAAGGCGAGGCTGCGCGGATTGGTTTCGTCGACGATCAGCAGATCGAGCACCAGCGCCAGCGTGGGATTGACGCGATAGCGCGAGCGATAGGTGATGAAGCTGTCGGCGAGTTCCAGCACGAACAGCATGCGGCCGGTGTCGTCCTCGGGGCCCACAACCGTCGACGGCGCCAGACGGAACGCGGACAGCAGGAGCTGCGAGAGGTTGAGCGCCCGCGACGTCCGGCGGCCCATGTCGAGGAACGACCAGCCGAAGTTGCGCGTCATGTTCTCGTGCGTCAGGCCGTTGAACGCGGCGACGACACCGAGGCCCGCGTCGATCAGATCGAGCTCTTCGCCGATCGAGCGTGGCACTGCGTCGGGTTGCCAGCGGCGGCCCACGTAGAAGGAATTGAGCGTGCGCCAGGCTTCGAGCGAGAGGCGGTCGCGGGTGAGGCTCGCCACGCGATGGATATGCGACAGTGTCTGCGGCAATCCATAGGCGCGGTCCGTCGAGGTCATCAACATGCGGGCAAGATGCGCAATGACGCGCGGCTCGTCGAGATCCGGCGGCACCACCACCGGCGTCGCGTTCTCGCGATCGAGCAGCGTGATCAGAGCCATCCGCGCGAGCTGCAAGTTCTGGCGGGGGCCGCTGTCCTCTTCGATGCGGCTGAGGCAATTACGCAGTACGCGGAACGTCCAATCGGCGCGTCCGATATAGCGGCCGAGCCAGAACAGGTTGTCGGCAGCGCGGCTCGGCATCTCGCGCGGGCCACGCTGGATCTGAGCTGCTTCGATCGCGGGCCGCCACAGGCTCTTGAACGCGGGTTGGGCGTTGTCGCTGAGCACCCAGACGTCGCGCGAGGCGCCGTCGGGAGCCGTCAGCGCCATCGACGCGCCGGCGTCGACCGTCATCGCGAGACCGCCGGGCATTACGACGAAGCCGCCGGGAACCGCCGTTGCGAAGACCCGAAGAGCATAGGGCTTGGCTTCGAGGCCATTGGGGCCGTAGGACGGCGTCGTGCCGAGCGTGGTCTTTTCCTCGGCGACAAGAGAGGCACCGTTGATCTCGATGTCCTCGATCAGCCCGGCGCGTTCTGCTGAAGACATCCGGGAGGCATCTGGGCCAGGAGCTGCGCGGCCAGGGCGCGCGGTCTGCTCATGGGCGCGACGGATGAAGTAGCGCTCGAGGTCCGGGATGACGCGCGCGCGAACGGCGGGATCGCCCAACCAATGTTTGGCTACGTCCTGCACCAGAAGATTCTCGCCCAGCAGTTCGTTCGCAAGGCGGGGTAGCAGGCTGCCGAGGCCGCGGTTCTCGGCGATCGCGGTGCCGAGCGCGTTGAGCACGAGGCTCGGCTGCTGGCGGACCGCCTGCACGAGGCCGACGGGTCGAGTTCGAGCGCGTCGGACAGCGCACCTGCGACACAACGCACGACGAGGTCGATCGGCTACAGGCCGTCGAGCGTCTTCAGGTAGACGCGGCCATTGTCGACGCGGAGATCGTCGCCCTCGACAAGCAGGAGGCCGAGGTAGCGTGCGAGATAAGCGTGGCTGAAGAAGTCGTTGTGGCGCGGGCCTGGAGTCAGCAGCGCGATGCTGGGATCGGGCCGATTGATCCGTTGCGCGAGCTGGTCCTGCATCTGCTGGAAATAGGGCGCGAGCCGAACGGCCTTCGATGTCGCGAACATGTCGCCGGAAATGTGGGTCAGCACGGTGCGGTTGGCGAGCGCATAGCCGATACCGGCGGGCGTCTCGACGTGCGTATCGACCACGCGCCAACTACCGTCGCTGCTGCGGGTGAGATCGACGGCGATGAACTGAATG
>CAMDMH010000619.1 GCA_945901835.1 Devosia equisanguinis
CAGAATCGCCGAGAGCAAACGACCAAAAGTTTCGCACGCGATGGGCCGCATCCCGCGTGGACGAATTAACAAACGGGCTGAAGGACGACGGAGATGTTCGAATTCGAAACGATCGACTGGAAAGTCATCGCCAATCCGCAACGGCCCGACGAGATGACGATCGGTCTCGTCACGCTGAAACGTCCTGAGGCTCTCAATGCGATAGACGTCCAGATGCGCGTCGAACTCGACATCCTGCTCGATCAGATCCATCGCGACGATCGCATCCGCGTCGTCGTCATCACCGGTGAAGGACGTGGTTTCAGCGCTGGCGGCGACCTGCGCTCGGAGTCGGGGCCCCTCGGCGCGTCCGACGACAAGCACGACTTCGGGAACTTCGGCTCATACCGCCTGCTGGCAAACTACTTCTTCAACGACCTGCGGCACGTCGTAATCCAGCGCGTGATCCGCAAGATCGAGGAGTTGAAGCCGGTCACGATCGCGGCCATCAATGGGCCTGCCGTCGGTATCGGCCTCGAACTCGCGACGGCCTGCGACATGCGCTATGCGTCCGACCGCGCGAAACTGGGAGAGGTCGCGGTCCCCGCAGGCTTCGTACCGGAGTCCGGTGGTGCGCGTAATCTCCCCAAGATTGTCGGGATCGGCCGGGCGATGGAGATGATCCTGACAGGTGAAATCATTTCGGCCGAGGAAGCTGCACGCATCCGGCTCGTCGAGCGGGTCTATCCGCACGACATGCTGATGGACGAAGTAATGAAGATCGCGGGCAAGATCGCGACGGCGCCCTTCCTGTCGGTTCGCCAAGCCAAGGCACTCGTGCGGCGCTACTGGGACCACAACAAGAGCGAGGAAGGGGCGCGCGCCGAACTGGAGGCGGTGATGGAGATCACGCGGTCGGGCGACTGCCGCGAGGGTATCGACGCATTCCTGAACAAGCGGCCGCCGATCTACACGGGGCCGAACTACGGCAAGAATGGTGGCGCATGAATCTCGCTGAAATCGCACTGGCGACGGGTGCTTCGGCCGATAGCGGCAAGAGGCCGGCGTTCCTGACCGCGGATGGGTCGGTCTCGAACGAGATGTTTCAGAGGATGGTGAAGGCCTACTGCACGGGTCTTCACCGGCAGGGGTTGAGGCCGACCGACAAGGTGCTTCTGCGGATGACGAACTCCGTCGAGTTCGCGGCTAGTTTTCTCGCGGTCATCTGGCTCGGTGGCATTCCAGTACTGCAGAATTCGCAATTCGCGCAGAGCGAACTTGAGCACATCATCGGACTGACGAAGCCCAAGGGCGTGATCGTCGCCGAGGGGATGACCGATCCGCTCACGGACGCGTTGGGCGCTGATATGTGGCGGGTTTGGGCGGGCAAGGAGCAGCTTCTGACGGCCGCCGGCGATACGATCGCCAGTGCCAACGTCGCAGCGCCGTCCGTGTACGATGCGGATTCGAACGAGCCGGCCTTCATCGTTTTCACGTCGGGGACGACGGGACGGCCGAAGGGGATCGTGCACGCGCATCGCTGGCTTCAAGCGCTCGGCGACAGCAACCGAACGCGCATTCCGCCCCTTGCCACCGACGTGGCGTTGGCGACGGGCGAGTGGAGCTTCATCAGCGCGCTCGGTCACAATCTGCTGTTCCCGCTACGCAACGGCATACCCGGCTCGATCATGGACGAGCGTGCGAGCCCGGAGCGGATACTGTCGACGATCGCACGCGACAAGGTTACCCTCCTTTACAGCGTAGCGACGCTTTATCGGCGCATTCTCAGTCAGCCCGGCATCGAGCACAAATTCGATCTGTCCTCTCTGCGCGGCGTCAACGCGACGGGCGAACCGCTGGAGGCTGCAGTTCGCCTTGAATGGGAAACTCGTTTCAAGTGCCCGATCTGGGAACATTTCGGGGTGTCGGAGGCGCAGATGGTGATGGGACACGGGCCGACCGTACCCGAAAGAGCGGGGACGGTCGGCATCGCCTGGGGAGCAGCACCGACCATTCTCGACGAGGACCTGCGTCCGCAAGCCGTGGGCGCTTCGGGACGGCTTGCGTTCGACGGTGAGTATCCCGGATTTTTCCTAGAGTACCTCGGGGACAGAGAGCAGACGGATGCTGTCAAGCGCGGCGGCTACTTCCTGACCAACGACCTCGCGACGATCGACAGCGACGGCTACGTTACGATTTTCGGCCGGGCGGACGACTGCTTCAAAAGCAAGGGAGTGTTGATCGTTCCCCGCGAACTCGAGGACGCACTGATGCGTCTGGGCTACGTCGAGGAGGCTTGCGTCTTCAGCATTCCCGACAGCGAGATCGGCTACAGGATCGGCGCCGCGGTCGTCCTGCGATCGGGAGCGGGAGCGGCTGCCACGGACAAGAGCGCCATCGTCGATGCGCTCAAAGGAAAGATCGCGCCATTCAAGTTACCGCACGTAGTGGTGTTCTTCGACGAACTACCGAAGAATGCGAACGGCAAGACCCAGCGCAGTGCTGTTGCCCGGCAGGCGCAGGCTGAGATCCAGGCTTGACGGTGCGGTGGCATCATTGCAGTCCAGACCATCAATCGTAGCCTTCGCGACCTGACGGTCGGCGGCGACTCTTTACGACAAGCAGTGTCTGTCATCCAGCGGGGGAAATCATGTTGGTTCGAGTACTGACGTTGACTGCTTTATTGGTGCTCGTCGCCGAACGGCCGGCGCGCGCGCAGGATGCTCCGAGCTTCTACAAGGGCAAGACGATCAATATCGTCGTGGGGTTTGCGCCGGGCGGCGGCTCCGACCTGTGGGCGCGTTTCTTGGCCCGCCAATTTGGAAAGCACCTACCCGGCGAGCCGAGCGTAATTGTTCAGAACATGCCCGGTGCCGGTGGATTTGCTGCTGCCAACTACGTCTATGTTGTCGCGCCGAAGGATGGCACCAATCTTCTTCTGCCGTCGACGTCAGCCTTTACGCCGCCGATGATGGGTGTTGAGAACGTGCGGTGGGATACGCTCAAGTTCCAGTGGATCGGCAACATGACGCAGGACACCTCGTCGTGCGTCGCCGCCGCGACGTCCGGCGTCAAGAGCATCGCTGATGCACAGAATCGCGAAATCGTGTTCGGCTCAGACGGAGTTGACGAATTGGCATCCCATCATCCGCGCATCATGGCGAAGATGTTCGGCTTCAAGATCAAAATCATTTCCGGCTATAAGGGCACGGGGCCGGCGATGCTGGCGGTCGACCGGGGTGAGATAGATGCGCGCTGCTCGATGTGGGCCTCGCTGGCGCTCACCTCGCGGCGTGATGATATCGCGACGGGCAAGATCGTGCCAATCATGCAAG
>CAMDMH010000620.1 GCA_945901835.1 Devosia equisanguinis
CGTCGCTGCCCATCGAGTCGCATGCGAAGCTAGGGCGAATAAGACGGGCTAGCTCCATGCATACCAGCGCAACTGCGACGGCTCGACGATACCTACACCAAGTTCTAGAAAAACGGGGCAAGGTACAATTTGGATCTCATGATGATTACTCCATCGAGCAGCAGGCTGACTTAGTGAGCGGTCATGATAGTCGCTCCGAGAACATTGCGCGAGTTGACTTTGACCTCTCGCCCGCCACCGTCCGGCGCGACGGTGACGGGCGAGATATTCCAACAGACGATCTGTTGCAATATTCCTCCGAAGAACGAACCCGTTTGTTTGCGGATCATGCGCATGGTGTCGCGCACCGTGGCGGTCCCCAGGGCGCAGCTTGTCACAGCCGTGGTCTGGCAGGCGCGCTGCGACGTTTAGATACTGGAGAATTAGACAGGAGCATACGAGATGGGTCAGATATTGAAGGCTGAGAAATTCTCAACCGTCAACAGTTCGGAAGTCTTCTCAAGCCAGGCACAACGTCCTCTTGATGCGCTCCGCGCCGACTTCCCAATTCTGGCGCGCCAGATCCACGGCAAGCCGTTGGTCTATCTCGACAACGCGGCGTCGGCGCAGAAGCCTACGGTCATGATCGCGGCGATGAACGAGGTGTTGCGCGGTGACTACGCCAACGTGCATCGCGGCATCCACACGATGTCGAATTCGGCGACGCAGAAGTACGAGGATGCGCGCGAGATCGTGCGCGTGTTCCTCAATGCGAAGTCGGCCGAGGAGATCGTGTTCACCAAAAACGTGACCGAGGCCGTTAACCTCGTCGCGTACTCGTGGGGGCTCGACAACATCCAGCCGGGCGACGAGATCGTGCTCTCGATCATGGAGCACCACTCCAACATCGTGCCGTGGCATTTCCTGCGCGAGCGCCGGGGGGCGGTGCTCAAGTGGGCGCCAATTTCGGACACCGGCGAGTTCCTGATCGACAAGTTCGAGGCGCTGCTGGGGAAGCGCACCAAGATGGTGGCGCTGACGCAGATGTCGAACGTGCTCGGCACCGCCGTGCCGATCAAGGAGGTCGTGCGGATTGCGCATGCGCGCGGCATTCCCGTGTTCGTCGACGGCGCGCAGGGCGCGGCGCACGGGACCTGCGACGTGCGCGATCTCGACTGCGATTTCTACGCATTCACCGGCCACAAGACGTACGGCCCGACCGGCATCGGTGTGCTCTACGGTAAGCGGACGATCCTCGACAAGCTGCCGCCGTTCCTCGGTGGCGGGTCGATGATCGAAAGCGTCGGCACGGACAAGATCACCTATGGGACCGCGCCGACGCGGTTCGAAGCCGGCACGCCGCCGTTCGTCGAAGCGATCGGCCTTGGTGCCGCCCTCACCTACATGATGGAGGCGGGCCGCGACACGATCGCGGCGCACGAGAGCGCGCTGCGTGACTACGCTCACGCTCGCCTCGGCGATCTCAACTGGCTGACGATCCACGGCCGGGCGCCGGGCAAGGGCGCGATCGTGTCGTTCTCGATTGACGGCCTGCACCCGCACGACGTGGCGACGATCATCGACCGGTCGGGTATCGCGATTCGCGCGGGGCACCATTGCGCACAGCCGCTGATGGAGCGCTATGGCGTTCCGGCGATGTGCAGAGCGTCGTTTGCACTCTACAATACGATAGACGAGGTCGATGCCCTGGCGGAGGCGCTGATCAAAGCGCATGACTTCTTCGCTTGAGGCCCTGATTTAATTTGTTTTGGGCTAAGGACGCCAATAAAGATAAGTGAATCGTGATCTGTGGGCGTGGCAGATCCACTCACCGGGATTCACGGGCGTGTCGAACAGGCGTAGCGCCTGTCCATGATCGACGAGAATGGCATTCGGCAGCGGTGGGAGTCGATTGGCTCCAAGCTCGGCGAGCGCGAGCGGCGGCTGTGGGCTGCGGCGGAGGTGGAGGCTGCCGGCTACGGCGGATTGGTGGTCGTCTCCAGGATCACGGGGATCGCACGCTCGACGATCAATCGCGGCGAGGACGATCTCGATGAGGGGCCGCTTCCGGACGGCCGCGTGCGCCGCGAGGGCGGCGGCGGAAAACCTTTGAGCGAAAAGGATCCGACGCTGGTCAGCGACTTGAAGCGCCTCGTCGAGCCGGCGACGCTGGGCTCGCCGGTGCAGCCCTTGCGGTGGGTCTCGAAGAGCCGCGCGAAGCTGGCGAGAGCGTTGAAGGAGATGGGTCACGCCATCAGCGAGGGCACGGTGGGCAAGCTGCTCACCGTGGAGCTGGGCTTCTCGCGCCAGCGCAATCGCAAGGCGGACGAAGGCTCGCGGCATCCCGACCGCAACGCGCAGTTCGAGCACATCAACGCGAAGGTGATGGCCGCGCAGAAGGCTGGACAGCCCGTCATCTCCGTCGACACCAAGAAGAAAGAGCTGGTCGGCAACTATCGCAACGCCGGCTCGGAGTATCGGCCGAAGGGGCAGCCGCAGCGCGTCAACGTGCACGACTTCGAGGACAAGCAGCTCGGCAAGGTCGTGCCGTATGGCGTCTACGACATCACGGCCAACGATGCCTTCGTCAGCGTCGGCATCACGAGCGACACGGCCGAGTTCGCCGTCGAGGCGATCCGCACGTGGCTGAAACGCATGGGGCAGAAGCGTTATCCGAAAGCGCGCAAGCTGACGATCACGGCCGATTGCGGCGGCTCGAATGGTGCGCGCGTGAGGCTGTGGAAGGTCGAGCTGCAGAAGCTCGCCGACGAGACCGATCTGATGCTCGACGTGCACCACTATCCGCCCGGCACCTCGAAGTGGAACAGGATCGAGCACCGCCTGTTCTGCCACATCACGCAGAACTGGCGGGCCCGGCCACTGACCGATCGCGTCGCGGTGGTCGAATTGATCGGCGCCACCACGACGGAGGCGGGCCTCAAGGTCGAGTGCGTGCTCGACGAGCGCACCTACGAGAAGGGCATCAAGGTCAGCGATGCCGAGATGAAGGCGCTCGAGATAGCGGGCGACAAGTTCCATCCTGAATGGAACTACACGATCAAGCCAAGACGTCAGCGGACGACGTAGCGATTATTGTTGCTGGCATCCTAAGTACTGACGCGGCTCGCCGCCGCCCCGACCCGTAATTGACTTTCGGTCGAAACGAAATTGAGGAATGAGGAAATAGCATGGCACGACTTTTAGTAATTGGTGCAAGCCATGGTATCGGCCTAGCCCGCGTTTCTCACCCTATGCCACGGTGCAGTGCGAGACGCGAACTTGAGGCGTATGAATCGTAGTCGTCCGACGTTCGGTCAACCACCATCGTTG
>CAMDMH010000621.1 GCA_945901835.1 Devosia equisanguinis
GCACCGCGGGTGTTCGATCCCGCCGGATCTCGAGTGGCACCGTCATCCAGACCTCCATCGAATCAATGGAGATATGGAATCACGATCTGGCGATCAGCGGAATCGCACCCACGCAACACGAGTCGAGATTATGAACCGACGGTATTACAAATCGACCGAGACTTTCAACGAGAAGGCAGTCGCGTGCGATCAGCGGCTAATTCGCCACCTGACATCGGCTGCAGAGCGGATCGGCCTGCCGTGCATCGGTTTACCCAGCGGAGCGGCTCATGATGGGCTCGCCATTTCGCGCCTGTGTCCGATCGGGATGCTGTTTGTGCGCTGCAAGGGCGGCGTCAGTCATCAACCGGAAGAGTCGGTGAGCGCGGAGGACGTCGAGGCGGCCATTCGGGTCCTGCTCGAGTTCCTGGCGCAGTTTTCGCCCAACGGCCGGACGCTGTCGTAGATGCCTCCGGAACAAGATCCGAATTCGTCGGCGCAGGCGACGGGCGGCTGGGCCAGCGCTTCAAGTGCTTGAGACGCGATGGGTTCGCCGCTACCACTCGCAGCCACGGGATGCACCGAGGGGCGAACGGCTGAGATGGACTGGCTCGAGAGTGTCCAAGAGCGCGTCCGGACGGTGGGCGCGGTAGCGCGCGTGGTGATCGTTTCGACCGATGGGCCGACGCCAAGGGCCGCCGGTACAGCGATGTTGGTGTGGCGCGAAGGGGCGGCCGGCAGGATCGGCCGAGGCGAGGCAGAGCGCCGGGCTATCGAAATCGCGCGGGAGATGCTCGCGCGTCGAGCTGAGACGGCGGCGGGGCCGGAACCAGCATGGCTACGAGCCCGGGCGCGGTTCTCCACCGGCTTTGTTCTCGGCGAGAGTTCGGGCGGGACCATCGAGGTTCTGATCGAGGTGTTCGGCCGCGGGGAATGTGCAGCACTCGCGCAGGACGCTGCCGGAAAAGAGACGCCGCCCGGCGGCTTACCCTTCGTCGGGCGCAGTCTTTTGTCCGGTGAGAGGTCCATCAGAGCAGGGAGCGCGGCTGCTGGATTGCCGGCCGGCTGGCAGGCTGGGATCGCGCAATTGGGCAGCCGGCCACATGCGAAATTGGCGCTTATCGCATCTCCCGGTGGGGAAGATGTTCTGATCGAGCGGCTCGAGCCGCCGCGGCCGCCATTCTATGTCTATGGCACCGGCCTCGTCGCGCGAGCGCTCGTCAGGCTGCTGGCCGAGCTACCCTTCGAGGTGATCTGGATCGACACCGCGCCCGGGCACTTTCCGAGAGAGGTGGCGGCCGGCGTGGTGACGGTCGCGAGCGGCGACGTCGGGGCCACGGCGAGATCCGCCCTCGAGGGAGCGTTCCATGCGGTCATGACGGCCGATCACGAACTCGATCTTGCGGTGTGCCGGCAGATCCTCCGGTCGGGACGCTTCCACTATCTCGGTGTCATCGGCTCCCGGTTGAAGCGCGAGCGATTGGTTCGGCAGTTGGAGGCGGACGGCATCGAGCATGCCGCGATCGACAGGTTGGCGTGTCCGATCGGACTGGCGCAGATCAAGTCGAAGCAGCCATCGGTGATCGCCGTCGGCATTGCGGCGCAGGCGCTTGCCGTGTTGCCGACAGAGCCCGATGTAAGCAGGCTTGGCTGACGCGGGGCTATTCGGGCTTCCGGTAGGGCCGGAAGGCGAAGCCGGCGCCTTGTCTCGTGATGTAGCCCAGTCCAGGGGCCGGGAGATGGGCGCCTGCGATCAGTGCGCCGGTGCGTGCGATCTCGTCCAGCACTTGCATCCGGGTGCGGCCGGCCTGCTCTGGTTCCACGTCGTAGATCATGGGTACAAGCGGAAGCGGTAGCTGGATCGCCGCCAGATGCACGACGTCGCCCAGGACCAAGGCGCCGGCCTCAGGTGGCCCGAGCTGCCATGTCGAATGACCCGGCGTGTGCCCCGGCGCCAAGCGGGCAGCGATACCCGGCAGGCCTTCGCCGTCGTCGACGCGCCGGACGCGGGTGCCATAAGCGCCGACGATTGCGCGCTGAAGGGCGACGTGCCGCGCCGAGCGCTCGTCCAGTCGGTTCATCGGCGTATCGAGGAAGAACTCGGCTTCCTTTCTGTGCACAATCAGTTCCGCATTTGGAAACACCGGGTGTCCGCTGGCGTCAGTGAGACCGCCGATGTGATCCATGTGTAGGTGGGTCAGCAGCACGGCGTCGACGGCTTCGGGTGTGACGCCGATGGCCGCAAGGCTCGCTGGGAGGTGTCCCATCGTCGGCCCCTTCGTCGTGCCGGAGCCGGTATCGATCAGGGCGAGGCGGCCGGCGGTGCGGGCGAGGAACGCCCGGACGGGAAGGACGAGGGGATCTGCGCCGGTCGATGCCGCGGCATCGTCGAGCAACCGTTGGGCCTCAGACGGGGCGAGGTTGCGGATCGTATCCAGTTTGGCTGTGAGTGTTCCGTCCCACAGCGACGTCAATTCGACGTCTCGAATGGAAACGGTCGTCGCTCGCTCTGCGTGTGCCGACATTCTGCAGCCAACCTTTGCGTTTGCAATTGGAATGCACGGTGCCTGATAAGAACCAGATCGGCAAGTCGGTGGGCGCGAGAACTCACGTATTCGTATGTCAGATAGAATTCATCGAAAACAGTTTGCGGGTTTCTGGTGTCAACTTTTTCATGTCAGATGCTGGTTTCGCATTGCACGGCCGTGTTCGCACATTTCGCTTTACGGCTGTTTTTCTATTTGCTACGTGATGCTCCATGGAGCCTTATGAATTAGCGTGGTGTAAAGGTGTGCGGATCAAGCTCATTGATCCGTCCGTTCCAATCATCGTGGAAGTTCGTGGCGTAATGTAATGGCACAATCAATGCCAAGGCTCGTGCTCACTCGTGCGCGCGATATGATCGCCGAGAAAGACTGCTGGCTGCAAGGGGCGTGGAAACGTCCTCGGGACAATGGTGGTTTTCGGCGGTGCGCCTACCAAGCCGTCTATGACGCCGCTCAGGAACTCGGCTTGCCGGCATCTGGGTCGTTCAAGATCCTGATGAAAGTATTGGGAGACGGCCGGCGCGCCGCGATCAAGAGACTTCCGGTATTCAATGACGGAGCCTCGCACGACGAGGTCCTGAAATTGTTCGACCTAGCCATCGGGGACGCCTGAGCTGCCGCGGGCGGTTGGCAGCAGTTCCCGACGCGGCGGGGGACATGGCGAGCGGCTCTGCTGCTCGCCATGTTCTTGTGTGCTGGTTCTTCTCACCTGGATCGGTGGCTTCGGGTTGGTGCTGACGCTGTGGCGTCGGCGGCGAGGGGCGGGGCACCAGCAACGAAAA
>CAMDMH010000622.1 GCA_945901835.1 Devosia equisanguinis
CTATCGCAGCGCGGGGCCGGCGTTGCAGGACGTACTGACCGGCAACATCGACATCGCGCTCGACACACCAGCGACGTCCAGGCCGCATATCGAGGCAGGCGGCCTCAAGGCTTACGCCACGACATCAAGAGCGCGCATCGCGGCGTTCCCGAACCTGCCGACGGTCGAGGAAGCGGGCGTGCCGGGCTACACGTTCTCGTTCTGGCATGCTCTGTGGGCGCCGAAGGGAATTCCGGCTGATACGCTGGCCAAGCTGTCAGGCGCGCTGAAGACCGCGCTATCCGACCAGGGCATGCGCGAAAAGCTCATTGGCCTGAGCCAGGAGATTTTTCCGGCAGGTCAGCAGACGCCAGAAGCGCTGGCTACTTTCCAGAAGGCCGAAATCGAGCGCTGGTGGCCCGTCATCAAGGCGGCCGGGATAAAGCCGCAATGACAGTCCTGCGCTTCGGCGGATATCAGCCCGAGCGGTCCGTGCATACGCGGGCAGCGCGGGCGCTCGATGCGACGCTGCGTGAGCACACGAGAGATGCGGCGCGTCTCGACATCATGGCGCAGATCACCGAGACGGGGCAGGCGGCGGCCGATCTGCTCTCCATGACGGAGAGCGGCGACCTCGATATGTGCTACTTCGCTTCGAGCTATCTCGCTCGGCGTATTCCGGCGCTCGGCGTTCTCGACCTGCCGTTCGAAGGCGCAGACCGGGCTTCCATCTGGCGGCGGCTCGACGGCGAGGCAGGGCGGCTTCTCAAAGCGGCCGTCGCGCGCGAGAGCGGTTACGAACTGCTCGCGTTCTGGGACAACGGCGTGCGCCACATCTCCAACGGTGTGCGCGCGATCCGGCACCCGCGCGATTGTGCGGGACTTTCGATCCGGACGCTCGACAATACGTTTCACCAGGCGATCTTTGCCGCGCTCCAGTTTTCTCCGCGCTTCATCGACGTGAAGGATCTCGGCAGAGAAGTGCGCAACCGCACCATCGATGCGCAGGAAAATCCGCTCACCAATCTGATCAACTTCGACATCCACAAGACGCACCGCTTCGTGAGCCTGACGGGACAGTTCTTCGGGATCGCGCTAGTGCTCGCCAACAAGGCGTCACTCGGAAAGCTGGACACCGCGCAGCTGGCCACGCTCGAGCACTGCATCGCGCATGCGACCGGCATCCAGCGTGAGCTTGCGGCTGCCGAGGACGAGGCGTGCCTGCAGTTACTCCAAGCCGACGGCGTCGATGTGGTTCAGAAAGGGCAACTCGATCATGCGGCTTTTCGAGCTCGAGTCGTCGACGTCGTGGCGAACGAAACGCACCATCTCGATCCCGCGCTACTGGCCGCTTGGCGCGTAGACGGATAAAGAACGCACATATAAGCTCTCGAAAAAACACGAACTGCAATCTGGAGGGAATGACATGCCGAGGCGCGACACGCGGGTATCGAATTCGATTTCTCGCCGCTCATTGATCGCCTCCGTGGGCGGAGCCCTGTCGATGCCGTTCGTCGCGCGGTTCTCACCGGCACTGGCCGCGTGGCCGCAGGACAAGCCCGTTCGCATCATCGTTCCCTTCGCGCCCGGTGGTCCGACCGACATCATGGCGCGCGTCGTCGCGGCGCACCTATCGGATATGATGAAAGCGTCGTTCATCATCGAGAACAAGGCCGGCGCAGGCGGCAATATCGGCATGGGCGAAGTGGCGCGGGCCGAGCCCGACGGCTATACGCTGCTGATCACGTCGAGCGCGATCGTCGTGAACCCCAGCCTCGCCGACAAGGTGCCGTACGATCCGGATAAGGATTTCGAGCCGATCTCCGAGATGGGCACCTCGCCGAATGTGTTCGCGGTAACGAATGACCTCGGCGTCAATACGATCGCGGAACTCTTGGCGCTGGCCAAGAAGGAGCCGGACAAGCTCAACTACTCGAGCCCGGGCATCGGCACCACGCCCCAGCTTTCCGCGGAACTGCTGAAGCTGCGCGCCGGAATCAAGATGGCGCATGTTTCATTCAACGGCGCGGGACCGGCAGTGCAAGCCTTGTTGGCCAGTACGACGCAGGTCGGCAGCTTCGCGCTACCGCCGGCGCATCCGCATATCGTCGCGGGCAAGATGAAGGCGCTTGCAGTAACCGGCGCGAAGCGCTGGTTCGACCTGCCGAACGTGCCCACGATGGTCGAATCCGGCTTCAAGGATTTCGTTGCCGACACGCTGCAAGGGTTCCTCGCCCCGGCGAAGACGCCGAAGGGCATCATCGATCAACTCGCGTCGGCCACCGACGAGATCCTCAAACGGCCCGACATCAAGGAGCGCCTGCAGAAGGCCGGGTTCGAGGTGCTCAACCGTGGTCCCGCAGGCATGAAGGCACGCATCGAGAAGGAAGTGCCGATGTGGCGTCAGGTCATCACGGAAGCCGGCATCAAAACCCGCTGAGCGGATCGCGGTTCGACAAGTATTCAATCGAGGGAGGACGCCCGATGAAGAAGCTTCTGCCCGCCGTGGTTGTCGCGACGGGCGTGATGCTCGGGAGCGGCGTCTCCCTCGCCGCGTGGCCCGACAGGCCGATCAAGTTCGTCGTGCCTTTTGCTCCGGGTGGCCCCGCCGACGTCGCGGCGCGCATCATTTCCGGGCCGATGACGGAAGCGCTCGGTCAATCGGTATTCATCGAAAACCGTGCGGGCGCCGGCGGCAATATCGGCATCGGTGCGGTCGCGAAGTCCGACCCTGACGGCTATACGTTCCTAGTGACATCGGGCGCGTTCGGTCTCAACCCGGCGTACTTCGACAAGGTGCCCTACGACGCGATCGCCGATTTCGCACCGGTGATCGAGATCGCGGTGTCGCCGAACATCTTCGTGTCGACACCGGACAGCGGGATCGCTTCCATCAAGGATCTCGTCGCCAAGGTGCGGGCCGAGCCCGACAAGCTCAGCTACGGAACTCCGGGCGTCGGCACACAAGCGCACTTCGCAGGCGAGATCATCAAGGTCCGCGAGAAGATCGTGATGGCGCACCTGAGCCACCAGGGTGCCGGGCCTGCTGTGCAGTCGTTGTTGTCGGGCGCCGTGAAGATCGGCGTCATGGGTCTTCCGCCCGTACACGCCCACGTCAAAGCCGGTAAGCTGATCGCGCTGGCCGTGGCGAGCGCGGATCGCTGGCACGACCTGCCCGAAGTGCCGACAATGGTCGATCTCGGCTACAAGGACTTCGTGGTTGACGTGAACTTCTCGATGTTCGCGCCGGCGAAGATGCCGCAGGCGATCGTAGATCGGATGGCGAAAGAAGCGGACGCGGCACTGAAGCGGGCAGACATCAAGC
>CAMDMH010000623.1 GCA_945901835.1 Devosia equisanguinis
TTGTTGTTCTCTTGAACGTACGTGTTGCTCTCGGCGCCGTCGTTCCACCACATCACGGTCTCGGAAACCTGACCGTAGATCTGCAGCGAAACCTTGCGATTGCCCTTGCGAGCCGTCGTGGCTTCGAGTTCAGCTACCCGCTCTTCGAGATCTGCGCAGCAGTTGCCGCCCAGGTCTGCTGCCTGGGCCGATACGCCGCCCACAATACCAGCTGCGGCGATGATCGCCATGCAGCTGGTTGTCCTGAGGAATCCCCCAATCATACGAACAACTCCGTTGACCATGTGCCACCTAGCCACCATGACTAGATCACTCTCTCTTACCGCCCACCCGACTCACGGCGCCCTTTACTCTGACGCCGCAAAGCCCCGACCGGTGATGCAGTGCGGGTGTACACTTAGCCAAACCTACTCGCCGCGTAAACGGTAAGGTCACTCCCGCAGTGGTTTCTCTGTTGCGCAGTGGCATTCACGCCACTGGGTTGATTCGGCCACATGAAATTCTGCTGCGGCGTCGTCGGTGCGCTCTTGGTGGGCACATCAGCTCTTGCTGTGGCGAACGACGGCATGACCGAGCAGGTGTCGCGGCCGATTTCACGTTTGCGGTCTGCGCGATTCGCACCGCAAGCGAATTTTTCCAACTAGGCGTCCAAGAAGCCAGCAAGACGCCAGGTTCTCGTCGCACCGGTCGCGGGACGATTTGGCCAGTCGGTAGAAGCCCGTCTCTCGTGAGAAGGTTAGGCCCGTTTCCGGCTATCTCAGACAGGTCAGACAGAAATGACGGCCCGCTCGACGTTCGACTGCATCGTGGTCGGTGGCGGCCCCGCAGGCCTGGCGGCCGCGGCGGCACTCGCCAGCAAAGGCATCGACGTCGCGTTGACGGCCCCCGCTGCGCCGCCCCCCGAACCAGAGAGCGAAGATGCCGGGAGCGGCGCCTTGGAACGCCCCACGGAAACGCGCACCGCGGCACTCTTCCCACCCGCAATCGTCATGCTTCAGAGGCTCGGCGCCTGGGACGCCGTCGCCCCGCTGTCCGCACCACTCGCCGGCATTCGGATCATCGATGCGACAGGACAACTGTTGCGCGCACCCGAAGTCCTGTTCAGAGCCTCCGACATCGGACGCGGCGATCTCGGCTTCAACGTGCCCAATGCCGGTCTTGCGGCAGCGCTCGAGAAAGCAGTGCGCGCCCTCGGCGTGAGCCTTCTGGCGGACGGCAAAGTACTGTCGACATGCGAGGACGACAAGTTCCGCTCCCTCGAGTTAGCCGGCGGGCGAACGGTTCGGGCACGCCTCGTCGTCGCTGCCGACGGGCGCAATTCCATGCTGCGCGAGGCCGCGGGCATATCGACTTCGCGATGGGCATACGACCAGGCAGCGCTGGCGACGCGGTTTTCCCATAGCCGCCGACATTCGGGTATATCGACCGAACTGCATGGGCCCGAGGGACCTTGCACGACGGTTCCCCTTGGCGAGCGCGTATCGAGCCTCGTCTGGATGGACAAGCCGGATGTGATCGCGCACCTCGCAGCGGCACCTGCCGACGAGCTCCTGCGGCTCCTCGGCCAGCGCCTCGGCGGTCTGCTCGGTACGCTGTCCGATCTCGGCGCGCGATCCGTGTTTCCTCTTGCCGGCCTCGTTGCGCAGACCATGGGCCAGGCGCGGATAGCCCTGGTGGGTGAATCCGCCCACGCGATGCCGCCGATCGGGGCCCAGGGGCTCAATCTCGGGCTTTCGGACGCCGCCACGCTCGCCGACCTCGTCGCGGAAAACTCCCGCCTCGGGACCGATATCGGCAGCGCCAACTTGCTCGCCGCTTATGATGCTGCGCGCAGTTCCGATGTCCACCGACGGGTCAATGCCGTCGACCTGCTCAATCGCTCCGTGCGGCCCAGCCTCTGGCCGCTGGGTCTCGCACGCGGCGCTGGCCTGCACGTGCTGGCGGCAATGCCTGCGCTGCGGCGTCGGCTGATGCATGAGGGGCTCTTCCCACCGCCTCCCGTTCCCTCCCTGATGGCGATGTCCGCCGACGACGGCAGCGCCGGCGTGGCGGCCCCCGCGCGACATCCGGCGACATGAGGTTATCGGCCTCGATGCAGTACCGCTCCGTCTCGCCTCACTGACGGGCCACTTTCGGGCCGGGCTATCGCACCGGTCTTCCCGACGTCGGCTCCGGACCTGCAGCACCTTCGAGCGGCACCTCCATGCATCCCTTGCGCGACTTCCAGTTCAAGCTCGAATACGTGGTGCTGCGGGCGCTCATCGGGCTGATCCGCGCGTTGCCGATGGATCTGGCGGTGCGTCTGTCCGCGCATGGCTGGCGCATTCTTGCGCCCCGCATCAATCCCAAGCGGCAACAACGGGCGATGGACAACCTCGCCATCGCCTTTCCCGAAATGTCCGATGCCGAACGCCGGCGCATCTGCAAGGCGCATTGGGAGAACCTCGGCCGCGTGATGGCCGAGACGATGCATCTCGACCATATTCTGGCCGACCCCAGCCGTGTGGTCATCGACGACTTCAAGACTTTCTCTCGCTACCGCGACAAGCTCGGTCCGGTCATTGGCGTGTCGCTGCACATGGGCAACTGGGAGCTGGCGATCTGGCCGCTGGTGCGAGCGGGCAAGAAACCCGCTGCCGTATATCGCTCGGTCAACAACCCCTACGTCGACAACTACCTGCGTGCCCAGCGCAAGGATCTTTATCCCGGCGGTTTGTTCGGACGCGGCAAAGTCGAGGGCGACCACGGCGACGACCAGAAGACGGCGCGGCTGATCACGGATTTCGTACGTCGCGGCGGCCAGCTCGGCCTCGTCTGCGATCTCTACGATCGCAACGGCATCCCCGTGCCGTTCTTCGGCAAGGACGCGCGAACGCAAGCGATCGCGGGCATGATCGCGCGCCGCGTCGGTGCTCGTATCTGGATGTCGCGGTGTGTCAGGATCGGCAAGGAAAGCCGCTTCAGGATCGAACTCAAGGAGTTGCGGGTTCCCCGCACCGCCAACCAGTCGGAGGATGTGCGCGAACTGATGGCCGCGATGCAGCGTCAGTTCGAAGCCTGGATCCGCGACGAGCCGGAACAGTGGATGTGGTCCAACCGCCGGTGGAGTTGAGGCTTCAACGGTCTGTCGGCGTGCGGTCCTGGTTGATGAGCAGCGCGGCCTGGTCGAGGTGGCCCGCCATTCGCTCGACCTGCCGCGCGGTCAGCATCGCCCGGCGGTACTCCGCGGCGTAGGCCCCGAATGCGCTGCGCGCTGCGGGAGCGAGCAACCCGTCGCAAGACGTGCCGGATTGAAACCGCTT
>CAMDMH010000624.1 GCA_945901835.1 Devosia equisanguinis
ATCGGCGGCGGTTCGATCCTGCCCGGTTGGGGTAACGGAAAGGCCGTCGCCGTGCTCTATGCCGTCGAAGGCGCGAAGGTCGTCGTCGTCGACAATCGAGCAAGTGCCGCCCAGGAGACTGTCGATATCATCGCTGCGGTCGGCGGAACCGCGAAGGCAGTTGCCGCGAACGCCGTCGATGAGGCGGACGTTGCGCGCACGATCAAGACCTGTCTCGACGCATTCGGCCGCATCGACGTGCTGCACAACAATGTCGGCGGGCAGGGCACGGGCCGCTCGCTCGACAACATCACGCTCGACGATTGGAACGAGATGATGGGGCTCAACGTGACATCGGCGATGCTGAGTTGCCGTGCGGCCGTGCCCCACATGATCGGGGCAGGCGGCGGTTCGATCGTCAACGTGTCGTCGATCGGCGGTATCCGCCATCTCAATGCGCCGATGGCGGTCTACGCGGCGGGCAAGGCGGCGCTCATCGGGTTCACGCAGAACATCGCGCTGCAGAACGCGGGCAAGGGCGTGCGCGCGAACTGTATTCTGCCGGGCTACATCGATACGCCGTTCACGCGCCGTCCCGTGAAGGGCAAGCCCAGCTATGTCTACAAGGGCTTCAAGACGGCGCAGGAATATGCCGACGCGCGCACGTCCGTGATCCCGATGGGCCGGATGGGCTCTGGCTGGGATGTCGCGTACGCGTCGCTGTTTCTCGCTAGCGACGAGGCTGCCTACGTTACAGGCACGACGCTGGTGGTTGACGGTGGCGTCACGGCAACTTGTCCTGGCGTCTGATCCGGAGCCGGCACGTTCCCAGCTCTGCTCAGGCGAGAAGTTCCTTCAGCTTGAAGCGCATGATTTTGCCCGATCCCGTTCTTGGTATTTCGCGGGCGACGTGGACGCTGGCCGGCACCTTGTAGGCGGATAGCTGTCCGCGGCAGTGGGCGAGGATTGCTTCGGGCTCGACCTGCACCTCGGGGCGCGGCACGACGAACAGGGCAGGCACCTCGCCGAGCGTCGCGTGCGCTATGCCGACCACGGCGCAGTCGAGCACACTCGGGTGCTTGCACACGGCTTCCTCGATCTCGGCGGGCGCGATGTTCTGGCCGCCGCGAATGATGAGTTCCTTCAGCCGGCCGGTGATCGTCAGGAAACCGTTGGCGTCGCTGCGCGCGAGGTCGCCTGTGCGATACCAACCCTCACGCAGCGCGGCTGCGGACTCGGCGGGCTTGTTGTGATAGCCGGGCATGACGTTGGGGCCGCGCACGATCAACTCGCCCTCGTCGCCGAGGGGCACGTCCGCACTCGAGACGGGATCGACGATACGCACCGCGAGACCCGGCACGGGGAAGCCGCACGAGCCGAGGGTACGGCCACCGGTCGGCCAGTTCATCGTCACCATCGTCGAGGTCTCGGTAATGCCGTAGCCGTCGAGAAGGGGCACGCCGAAGTGAGCCTCGAACTCGCGGTTGAGCGTCGCCGGCATGATGGCACCAGCGGAAATGAAGAGCCTGATGCCATTGACGCGGGCGTTCTCCTCCTTCGCGCGCTGCAACAGATAGTGGAACATCGTGGGCACGCCGGGCATCACTGTGAACCGACCTGTCGCCAGATGCTGCAGCACTTCCGCGGTCGAAAAGCGCTCCATGATGAACTCGCTGGCGCCTGCAGCGAGAACGCCGAGCACGCTGAGGTTCAGCGCATAGGAGTGGAACAGCGGCAGCGGCGACAGCACCGTGTCGCTCTCCGATAGGCCGCATATCGGCGCCCAGCAGGCGGCGACGACCCACAACATGCCGCGCACGGTCAGGATCACGCCCTTGGCGCGGCCCGTCGTGCCCGACGTGTAGATGATGAAGGCCGGATCATCGAGCCGTTGGAGATCGCGCGGCGTGCCCTTGCCCGCCTGTGCAAGCAGGTCTTCGAGCCGCAGTGCCGTTATGGTTGCATCGCGCGGACCACGATCGGCGAGGACGACGGTGGCGAGCGATGGCGTTTCGCCTCTGAGCTTGGCGACGAGACCGGCTTGCTCGTCGGTCGTCACGATCAACCGGCAATCGGCATCTGCGAGGCGATAGGCGATCTCGGGCTCGCTGGCGTCGTAGCTGATCGGCACCGCGACGGCGCCCGCGCGCGCGATGGCGAAGCATACCTCCATCCACGCGACGGAATTCGGCAACAGCATCGCCACGCTCTGGCCGGGCGCAATGCCGAGGTCGGCGATATGGCCGGCGAGGTTGCCCGTGCGCCGTTCGAGATCGGCATAGGTCACAGACCTCGTCGCGTCTTGATAAGCGACCTTAGCCCCGCGCTGTGCTGCGTGCCGCCGCAACAGCTCGGGAATGGTGGCGATCAAGTCGGTATGCAGCATTCGTTAGCCTCCCCGTGCGCGAGCAGCCCCGACGCGCCAACATAGAAACTTTTGCGTTCCCGGAAGCCGAGTGCCGCAAGGCTATCCGGGATCTTTACACTTCCGATAGGGGTAAAAACCCCGGATCTTCATGCTCCAGCCTACCGGCCGGATCATTCGTCCGGGGACGCATGTCGAGAGTTTGTAGGCTTGCAACGGTTGATGTCAGCTCCTTTGGCGTCAGACCCGCGGGGGCCGCCCCTCTCCTGATCCGATTCAGCGTCACACCATGCTGTAGCCGCCGGAGACGCTGATGACCTGCCCGGTGATCCAGCCGCCCTGGTCGGAGGCGAGCAGCGTGACCATCGGGGCGACGTCACTGGGCTGGCCGAGACGGCGCACGGGATAGAAGCGCACGAGCTTTTCGCGGTTGGCTTCCACCCATTCGCGATCATGCGCGGTTTCGACGAGGCCGAGTGAAATCGAATTGCAGGTGGTGCCGGAGCGGCCCATCTCGCGGGCGAGTGATTTCATCAGCGCGATGACGCCTGCGCGTGCCGCACCCGCGATGGCGAGGCCGGACTCTCCCACACGCGATGAATCGCCCATCAGCGAGATGATGCGGCCGGCTTTGCCTGCTTCGATCAGCGGGCCCGCAGCATGGCAACAGTTGATGGTGCCGTAGAGACATGTATCGATCTGCTTGCGCCATTCCTCAGGGTTCGTCTCGGCGAAGCGCTTCCGGATGACGAGGCCGGCGTTGTTGACGAGGATGTCGAGATGGCCGAATTCCTTGGCTGTGCGGTCGACCATGCGCTTGACGGCATCCATGTCGGCGATATCTGCGCCGATCGCGATCGCGCGGCCACCGGCAGCTTTGATCTCCTCGACGACCTTCGCCGCACGCTGTTCCGAGCTGTGGTAGTTGACGACGACGGCGGCGCCCTCTGC
>CAMDMH010000625.1 GCA_945901835.1 Devosia equisanguinis
CACTTTACACTTTGCTGCAGGTCTTCTCGCTGACGCTCTTCGAGAAAGTGCCCATTCTACAGGCCCTCTCGCACGATGCCGCCTCCATCGAAGACGAGGCCGTGGACAACCAGTTGAAACTATTCGAGAGTTAGCCAGACACTAGTGTGCGCGCACCATTATGTTCTCACTCGAACCGGTCGTCGAGAAACGTGGCGGCGGCATCGCGTGGCAACGCTTTGCCGGCGAGCACCGTATCGGCGAGCACGTCGAGACCAGCCGCCCCACTGTTCTTGACCCGCTGCGCGACCAGTTCAGCCGCCGCCCGCGCGATGAGATAGCGCGCGCGCCGCCGCCGCCGCACGGTCACACCCGCCTCGAGCCGCGTCCTCCCGATCTCGCCCACGGCGGCAGCGAGTTCCGCGAGCCCCTCGCCCGTCGTCGCCGTGGTTTTCAGGATCGGCACGCCGCTCATCCCACCCGCGCGCATGCCGAGCGTCGCCTTCAACTGGGTGCGCGTGATCTCCGCCCCCGGCAGGTCGCCCTTGTTGACGACCACCACGTCGGCGATCTCCAGATGCCCCGACTTCATCGCCTGGATGTCGTCGCCCAGCCCCGGCGCGGCGATCACCACCCGGACATCGGCCACTTCCGCGACATCGATCTCGCTCTGCCCCGTGCCGACCGTCTCGACCAGCACGTGATCGAAGCCCGCGCCGTCGAGCGCATCGATGATCCTCACGGCGGCCGGCGACAGCCCGCCCAGCGATCCGCGCGACGCCAGCGCCCGCACGAACACCGTCTCGTCCTCGACCGCCGCCGACATCCGCACGCGATCGCCCAGGATCGAGCCGCCGGTGATCGGACTCGACGGATCGACCGCGATCACCGCGACCAGCTGGCCTTGGCCCCGAAGGTGCCGGATGTAGGCATTGACGAGCGTCGACTTGCCAGCCCCCGGCGGCCCCGTGAACCCTGTCACCAGCGCCCGGCCAAGACGCGGCGCGAGTGCCGCGATCAGTTCGAGCGCGCCCGGCTTCATCGTCTCGAGAAGCGTGCACGCGCGCGCGATCGAACGCCTGTCGCGCACCGTGAGGCCTGCGACCAGCGTGGCGATTTCGGAAGATGTTGCGGAATCGGTCATGCCGCATCTCTATCACGCCGAAGGCGCAGCGATCATCAGACCAGGAGTATCCCTGCCATCAGCAGTTCGGCTGAGTGCAACGGACGTGCAGCCTCAGAAATAGATGCCCGGAAACCTGATCCGCGGGCGCATGCCCACCGGACCGAAACCGACCAGCGAAACGAGCGGCCGGTCCGCAAACACCATCGGCGGCAGTCCCGGCGTGGCGCTGACGGCGACGAGCCGCCGGACGCGCTCCTCCGTCGAAGGATGCGACCTGAACAGCGACGGATAAGCCACCCGCCGGTCCGGCGCGGGAAGCATCACGTCTTCCCACATACGCCCCGTGGTTTCCTCGAGGCTGCGCAAGGCGGCAGCCAGCCCCAGCGGATCGCCCGTGATCTGCGCCGCTTCGAGATCGGCATCGAACTCGCGCGCCCTCGACAAGGCGAGCTGCAGCAGGTTGGAGATCATCGGCGCCAGATAGAGAAACAGGATCGCCCACCACGTCGCATATTGCTCGCCCTGGAACGCTGCAACGATGTTGAGCACCCCCAGGAACACAGCGACGAACGCCATCGCTTGAGTCGCGCGCGTCAATGCGTCGGCAACCCCCATCACCCATAGATCGTTGTTGCGGACGTGCGAAACCTCGTGCGCCAGCACGCCCGCGATCTCCCGCAGCGTCAATCGCCGCAACAAGCCTTCCGTGATGGCGATCACAGACCGCTCGGGCTTACCCGCCGCGAACGCGTTCACCGCCATGCTCGGCACGACGTAGAGCGTGGGCCGCGCGGGCAAACTGGCCCGTTCGGTCAGAACGTCGAGCATATCGCTGAGCTGATCGCCCGGATGCGGCAGCACCTTGCGGGCGCGATAGAGCCGCATCAGCAGTTCCGGCGGCAGGCTTGGCACGAACAGCAGGGCGAGCCCGAACATGACAGCCGCCCACGCGAGCCCGGTTATCCCCGTCAGCATCCATCCCGACATGGCGAGCAGACCGCCGAGACCTGCGAAAAGTACAGCGGTATGAAGTGCGTTTTGCGTCTTGTGGGCGGCTAGCGCCGAATGATCGAGTAACGAGCTCAACGAAGCACTCATAGTGTCATGCCGAGGCCTCGCATGTGCGCCGGCAAAACGCACATCGGACCTCTCGAGCAGGTTGCCCCAAACTACCTGAATCCCGCGGCGAACGGCAACACGTTGCCCAGCCGGAAATCGAATTCGCCCCATGCCGCATGTGTGCATGAAGCAACGCCGGCATCAGAACCGCTTCTCGATCTCGGCTACCTTCGCCTCGTCGATGACGCGCAGCGAAGCCTTCGCCGCCGGCAGGATGTCCTCGGCGCGCTCGACGACATTGAAAGTCACCTCGAGCCCCGGCCGGATGAACGCTTCCGCGCTCATGTGCTCGAGCAGCGACATGAACGGCGTCCAGAACCCTTCGATATTGGCGAGCACGATCGGCTTGCGATGCTGGCCGAGCTGCGACCAGGTCAATTGCTCCACCAGTTCCTCGAGCGTGCCTATTCCGCCGGGCAGCGCGACGAACGCATCCGAGCGGCGGAACATCTCCATTTTCCGCTGATGCATGTCGTCCGTGAACACCAGCTCGTGGACCGTCTCGAGCATCCGCTCCCGGTTCGACAGGAACCGGGGGATGATACCCGTTACGCGACCGCCGTTTCCGAGTGCTGCCATCGCCACCTCGCCCATCAGGCCGAGGCTGCCGCCGCCGTAGACGAGTTCCACGCCATCGCTCGCGAGCGCGCGGCCGAGTATGCGCGCGGCCTCCGCATGCGCCGGATTCTTGCCGGCACCCGATCCGCAGTAGACGCACACGCTTCTCAATGCGTCGGCGGGCGCAGGCACTGGTGCAGGCGATTGCGGTTTAGCGAGTGGGGAAGGGGGCGCCGCAGAGTCTTCTGAATTTCGATTTCGCATGATCCTGGCTTCGACTTGGAGGTGTTGGCGCAGTATTCGAAACGGCTTCGGCTACCCGCCCATGAATAGTCGAGTCCCGCTCGCGACTGAAGGGCCTACTTGATTACCCCGTCATGACCTCTATGCCGCCACATCCGCTTGTTACGCGGTCTTCCGAGGCCGGACGGGAGGCCGACATGCCACGCAACAAGGTGCAGTTCCAGAAGGGGCTGAGCTTCATCGAATTCTGTCAGCGTTACGGAACCG
>CAMDMH010000626.1 GCA_945901835.1 Devosia equisanguinis
GGGTTCGAGGGCGGCCACGATCGCAGCAACGGGGGCCGTGACCGGCTCGACCGGGGCGGCTCGATCAGCGGCGGGTTCTACCGGCGCAGGTGCAACTGCGGGTTCCACGGGAAGAGGCAGCGGAGAGGTAGCTTCCGCAGCGGCCTCGATCGGGGCCGCCACACGCTCGATGGTGGGATGCGCGGGAACTGGCGCTGCCTCGGCGGCTGATGGCGGGACCGCCGGGACTGCCGAGGCGACCGGGACGGGCTTCTCAGAAGGCTCGCTGGTGGGCGAAGGAGGATCGAAGATCGGACGGTTCGCCGGCGCCATCGGCACGTCGTTCGCCTCGAACGGACGTGGCGTTAGCGCCGAAGAAACGGCGGGAGAAGCAGTGAACGTGCGCGACTTTACAGGTGACGGTACAGGCTGCGCCTTCACGGCCGCGCCGCCCGCAGGCGCTGCCTGAGGGTTCAATCGTTCCAGAATCGCCTGCATGGGAACAGGGGCTTCGGCAGTCTTGCCTTCCGGCGGCTTGGCGATAGTAGGCGCAATCGTGGGGCCCGAAACGCTGGCCTGAACCACCGGTTGAGGCTGCGCTGAAGATTGCGGAGCCGGAGGTGTCGCCATCAGTGCCGCGATCGCCGCCTCGTGTGTCGGGGCCGGCTCGGGAGGGAAAGTCGTGATCTGCGGTTCCGGTCTCGCTGCGGCGGGAATCTCGAGCGTCGGGGCAGGTGCCGGCGTTTGCATGTCTGCTTTGTGCGTGTCGGGCTTGGGCTTGCCGCGCAGCCACGCGGTGAGGCCCGAAGATGCAACCGGCGCAGAACCGTTTGCGCTCGTGCCGGTTGCCGTTGCGGCTCCATTCAGCGGGGCGCTGTTCGGCGCTGTGGGGGCTGGAACGGGGCGCGCTGCTGGCGGAACCTCCACGGGGTCGCGCAGCAGGTCGGCCAGATCCTGCTCGAGCGATGAAATCGTCGGACTTGACGGAGCCGCCTGCTGCGGCACGGACGGCCGCTGTGCCCGTCCTGCCGGCGGAGCGCCTGGATGTGGCGAAGGCGCGAAACCCAGAGCAGGGGCCATCGTCGGGGCCGGCCGCGGCGCGCTGATTAGTTGGGGGGCAGGAGCGGAATCCTTGCCGTTTGCTGCCGGCGCGATCGGATCGTCTGCGATGATCTTCCGGATCGACGCGAGTATATCCTCCATTGAGGGCTCGCCCGTCTTTTCACTCGATTGCATGCCACCTCCGAGCCGATCCACGCAGCGCGTCCTCGTAATACCGGATTCCGGCAGAATTCCAGCCTGACCCTGCCCCGCACTCGCTGATGCGATTTAACAGCTTCGGTGGTCCGATCGCAACTTGGCATTGGTTAACGCTGGCCAACAGAGCGCTGGCGCGAACCCAATCGTCGCCCCGCAACCGCGACCATGGCATGCCGATCATCGGCGCCCCACCGACTCGGCGTTGGCGTCGACGTTCTCGCGGCGGCCGTCCGCGTGCGTTATGGCCAAGCCGTACCACTTCCGGCGCGTCTCCAGATAGTTGGCCTGCGCATCGTAGAACTCGCCTCCGAGCGCCATCTCGGCGGCGGAGAGTCGGCCGACCGATTGCAACAGTGTGTAGGCCTGCACGACGGCATCACGGCGCGCGGTGACTTCCAGAACCTGGGCGTTGAGCAATGATTGCTCGGCATTCAGCACGTCAAGCAGGGTGCGCTGCCCGACCCTGTATTCCTCGCGCACGCCGGTCAAAGCTGTTTGTTCGGCGCGGAGCTGCGTTGCCGTCGCCTGCCCCTGGGCCTTGGCAGCGGCATATCGAGCCCATGCACCGACCACGAGCGCGAGCTGTTCGGTTCGCGTCTGCTCGATCGTCTGAATTCGGCTGACGTGCGTATGCTTGGCCTGACGCACGCGAGCTTCGATGCTCCCGTTCGAGTAGATCGGCACCATCAAGGTCGTGCCGATCGACCTCGCATCGGACTGGTCGATCGCGCGAGACGTATCGTAGGCGCGTGTATAGCTGGCATTGAGTGTGACCTGAGGAAGCAACTCGCCGCGGATCTGATCGACCGCGTAGCGCGCTGCCTGCTCCAGGTACAGTGCATTCACCACCAGTGGGTTCTCGCGCTGGGCGATACCCTGAGCATCAGCCAGAGATCTCGGCATCAGGCGGGTCGGCTCCGGTGCATCGACCAAACGTCCCGGGGGACTGCCGACAACGCGCTCGTAGAAGGCCTGGCTGTTCTTCAGGTTTCCACGCGCGAGCTCCAGTTCGGCGACCGAACCGGCCCTCCGCGCTTCGGCCTGAGCGACGTCGGTCCTCGTCACCTCACCGACCGCGAACTGATCCTGGGTCGCCTTGAGCTGATTGCTCAGCACCCTAACGTTGTTCTCACGCAGTTTGACGATCGCCTGGTCGCGGACAACGTCCATGTATGCGGTAGCCGCCGCAAGCAGTACGACCTGTTCAGTGCTGCGCAGGGTTTCTCGGCCTGCCCTTACGGTCGCCTCGGCGATGCGCACCTGGCTGAGCGTCGAAAACCCGCGAAACAGGGGCTGCGCGATCGTGACGCCGAAAGAGCGCGGATGGAGCTCTCCGCCAGTGGCGGTCGACGCTGGCTGAGAATCGGTGCGTGTCCAGCTCGAAGTGGCATTGCCGCTGACGGTGGGACGATAGCCCGAATTGGCCCGGGCTACTTCCTCGTCGGTTGCACGCAGTGTGGCACGCGCGGCATCGAGCTGTGGATTGGTCCGGTAGGCCTGGGTCAGCGCGTTTTGAAGAGATTGTGCTTCGGCAACCGGCCCGTGCAATACGCCGAGCGCAAGGATCAAAGCCGCGGTTGATAACACCAACGCAGATTGGTGACGGAACGTCCGCCGCACGCTGAATGTTGGCTTGGAACACATCACGCCCCCTGAGTCATCGCCAGTCGCTGGAACACGAACGCGAAACACGAGACGCAAGGCACCAACCGAGGGCGCCATTCAGAACCTGTTAACGCAGCTACACCGATTCGCGCAGAGCTGGCAGCAACCGCAAAGTCTCAATCCGGGTCAAAAAGGAAATTTTGCTGGAGAGTGGGCGACAGTTTGCGGCGCGCGCGGAGCGACAAGGCCGATTGGGCGGTTTGCAAGTCCGATCGTAGCCCGTGGGGGCGAGGCCTCGGACGCGGGCCGCCGCCGGGATACATCCTCGTGCGAGGTCACATCTAGTGTTCCGGCTCCGGAATTTGCTTCCCACTGCAGTTTGGTAGCGAGCAAATGCCGGAGTCGGATCTCAATCAACATATTGATTCTATTGTAATTATTTA
>CAMDMH010000627.1 GCA_945901835.1 Devosia equisanguinis
CTGCAGGATTAACGACGTCGTTGGCGCCAATGACGTAGACGGCATCGGCCTGGCTGAACTCGGAGTTGATGTCCTCGAGTTCGAAAACCTCATCGTAGGGCACGTTCGCTTCGGCAAGCAGCACGTTCATGTGACCGGGCATGCGGCCCGCGACCGGATGGATCGCGTACTTCACCTCGACGCCAGCCTTCTTGAGGTTGTCCGCCATCTCGCGCAGCGCGTGCTGCGCCTGCGCCACAGCCATGCCGTAGCCCGGCACGATGATCACCTTCGACGAGTTCTTCAGGATATAAGCCGCGTCCTCCGCGCCGCCGAGCTTCACCGGCTTCTGCTCGCCGCCCCCCGCCGCAGGCCCCGCCGTCTCGCCGCCGAAGCCGCCCGCGATCACCGACAGGAACGCTCGGTTCATGCCCTTGCACATGATGTAGGACAGGATCGCGCCGGATGAGCCTACCAGTGCGCCGGTGATGATCAGCGCGATATTGCCGAGCGTGAAGCCGATGCCGGCAGCCGCCCAGCCGGAATACGAGTTCAGCATCGACACGACGACCGGCATATCAGCGCCGCCGATCGGGATGATGATCAGCACGCCGAACAGCAGCGACAGCCCGGTGATCGCCCAGAACAGCAGCGCGTCGCCGCCCGACAGACAGAATTCGTAGATCAAATAGATGATCAGCGCCGCCAGCGCGAGGTTGATGACGTGCCGGCCCGGCAGCATGATCGGCTTGCCCGACATGCGCCCCGACAGCTTGGCGAACGCGATCACCGAGCCCGTGAACGTGATCGCACCGATGGCCGTGCCGATCGACATTTCCCCGAGGCTCACCGCCCCGATCCGCCCGGCCGCATCCGCGATCCCGAACGCATCCGGCGCATACAATGCACCTGCCGCGACGAACACCGCCGCGAGGCCGACGAGCGAATGGAACGCCGCGACCAGCTCCGGCATCATCGTCATCGGAATGGTGCGTGCCGTGTAGGCACCGATGCCGCCGCCGATGACCAGGGCCGCGATTATCAGCCCCCATGTCAGGGGATCATTGGGCGCGCCGAGCAGCGACAGCGTCGTCACGATCGCGATCGTCATGCCGAGCATGCCGAGGGCGTTGCCCTGGCGTGATGTCACCGGGCTCGACAGCCCGCGCAACGCCAGGATGAACAGCACACCCGAAGCGAGGTAGAGCAATGCGACGACGTTGGCGGACATTTTCAACCCTTTGCTAGGCCGGTATCGCAGTGTGCAGCCGTGCGGAGACTACATGTAGCGACATGCAGTATTGCCAGTGACTTGCTTGGGAGCAATACGATCCATTTCCACTTTGCCGTTTCGCAAGATGAAAATGCACCCCATTGCTTGTCGGCTCGGTACGAACGGTACCGTGCCTGATGATGTCGCTGGCGCAAGGTAGGCTGCGACCTTCGCGTCGCTGTATTGCCAATTTCTTTCGGTTCGAACCACACAGGTCGAGGTGGCATGAGGTTGCAACGGCCCCACCAAACGCCATTTCACGCCTAACGCGCTTTCAGCGCTCTCGATCGTCGATTTGCAAGCCTCCAGGTGAGCTTGGGTCACGTGCGGAACAACTTGCTGCATCTCGGACACGTACGGTTGGCCATTACGAGCCTGAAATTCAGCCATTTGTTGCTTGCTCGCACACGCCGCCAACGTGCTGGCGACTGTGATTGAACTCACCAAGGAAATCGCGGTTCGTCCATTCATCATGGGTGGCTTTTCACGAAGCAAAATCGTCGACAGTGGAGGCTGGATCGCACATCGCTCGACCCAACCTACGAGTCTCACTTCTTCTCTTTCTTCTTGTACATCGCGAGCATGCGCTGCGTGACGAGGAAGCCGCCGAAGATGTTGATCGAGGCCATGACGAGGGCGAGGAAGCCGAAGAACTTGGCGAGCCAGGAGCCATAACCCATCAGCGCGACACCGACCGACAGAAGCGCGCCGACCACGATCACCGATGAGATCGCGTTGGTGAGCGCCATCAGCGGCGTGTGCAATGCCGGCGTCACGCCCCACACCACGTAGTAGCCCACGAAGATCGCGATCACGAACACCATCAGGCGATAGATCGACGGATCGACCTCGCCACCCGCGCCGCCAGCGGCGAACGCCAGCGTCGGTGCCGCCAACGTTGCCGCCACAGCAAGAGCCGCCGCTGCAAACCAACGCACGAATCCCCCTCCCCCTCGTGGGGAGGGGACAGGGGTGGGGGGCACAACGAGGGAACTATTGGAGGCTTCCCCCCCACCGGCGCTACACGCCACCTCCCCCACGAGGGGGGAGGAGATCCGCTGGGTCATCTCAAGCTCCTGTCGCTTGCAGGCTCGGGTGCACGAGCTTCCCGTCCTTCGACACCAGCGTGCCTTTGACGGTCTCGTCGTCCCAGTTGATCTTCATCACCTTTTCCTTCTTGTCGAACATCGGTTCGAGGAAGGCATAGATGTTCTTGGCGTAGAGCGCCGAGGCGTTGACCGCGACCGTGCCGGCGAGATTGAGCGGGCAGGAAATGCGCACGCCGTTGTGCTCGACGACCTCACCCGGCTTCGTCAGCTCGCAATTGCCGCCGCGCTCGGCCGCGAGATCGACGATGACCGCCCCCGGCTTCATGCTCTCGACCATCGCGCGCGTGATGAGACGCGGCGCCGGACGCCCCGGGATCAGCGCGGTCGTGATGACGATGTCTTGGATCTTGATGTGGTTGGCGACGAGCTCGGCCTGCTTGGCCTGATACTCCGGCGACATCGGCTTGGCGTAGCCGGCCGCCGTCTGCGCCTGTTTGAATTCGTCGTCCTCGACCGCGACGAACTTCGCGCCGAGCGATGCGACCTGCTCCTTCGTCGCCGGCCGCACGTCTGTGGCGGACACGATGGCGCCCAGACGCCGCGCCGTCGCGATCGCTTGCAGCCCCGCCACGCCCACGCCCATGATGAATACCTTGCACGCGGGAACCGTGCCGGCCGCCGTCATCATCATCGGCACCGCCTGCTCCTGCATCGAAGCAGCGTCGACGACCGCCTTATAGCCCGCGAGGTTCGCCTGGCTCGACAGCACGTCCATCGACTGAGCGCGCGTGATACGCGGCATGAATTCCATCGCGAATGAACTGGCACCGGTGGCCGCGATCGCTTCCAGGCCGTCACGGCCCGAATAGGGATCGAGGATAGCGATCACCATAGCGCCGGACTTCAGAGCTTTGACATCGTCGAGGGACGGGCGACGCACTGCAAGCAGCATGTCGGCCCCGGCCAGCGCTTCGGCGGAGGTCG
>CAMDMH010000628.1 GCA_945901835.1 Devosia equisanguinis
GGTGGCCTCGGCAACGATACGATCGGCGGCGGCACCGGCAACGATACGATCTCCGGCGGCGTCGGCGACGACATGATCTGGGCCGACGAAGGTGACGATCGGGTCTCCGGCGGAGACGGCAACGACCAGATCTGGGGCGGCGCCGGCAACGACGTTCTCCAGGGCAACGCGGGCGACGACCGGCTGTTCGGCGAAGATGGCAACGACAACTTGTCGTTACCAGCGCGTCCACGCAGGACGTCGTTTCCGAGGCCACCGTCCAACATGTCGTCGGCAGCACCGCCGACCATCGTATCGTCGCCGCCGAGACCGTAGATCTCGTTGGCATCGACTGCGCTTCCACGCAGTACGTCATTCAGCTCCGTCGCAGCCATCAACTTAGCTCCCAATCGCAAATCTGCAGTGCCACCGACCACCCGATGACGTGCAACCTAGCAAAAAGGTGCTGCGCTCCCGTTGAGACAGCCGTTTCAATTGGTTCTAATCAAAAGTTAACAGGTCGAGCCGCGATCAGGGTGCCTTCAGCCCACGTGCCTTGACGACTTGACCCCACCGCTCGCGCTCCTGGACGATCCAGGCCCGCGTCTCCGCCTCTCCCGTCGCCAGGACTTCCGTGCCGATCGCATCGAATCGCTGCTTCACGTCTTCCATCGCCAGCACGGCCTTGATTTCGCCGGTAACGAAAGCGCGGATCGGCTCGGGCTTCTTGCCGGGCACAGCCAGAATGTTCGAGAAGCGGGCGACGAAATCACCGATGCCGGCTTCCTTTGCGGTCGGCACATCCGGAAACTTGGCGAGCCGAGCCGTATCGGACACGGCGAGCGCCCGAACTTTCCCCATCTGCACGTTGTCGAGCATCACGCCCGCGCCGATGAACGCCCCGTCGATGTTGCCGGCCAGTAGTTCGGTCAAGGCCGGAGCCGCCCCCCGGAACGGCACGTGTGCCGCATCGAGCGGCGCCACCATCTTCAAGTATTCGAGCGCCAGATGACCGGGTGACCCGATCCCGGCCGAGCCGAAATTGAGCGAGCGCTTCTTCGACAAGTCGAGAAGCTCTGCCCACGTCTTCGCCTGGACGTTGGGATTGACCGCGAGCATCAGGATGACCTGGCCCATCTGGCCGACGACCGCGATGTCCCGGTCGATATCGAAAGGCGGCGCGGTCCCCATATGCGGGTTCACGGTCCACAACGAGTCGACCGACGCCAGCCAGGTCAGGCCGTTCGGCTCGGCCCGGGCAAGCGCGCCCGCGCCGACGTTGCCAGCAGCACCCGGACGGTTTTCGATGACGACGACGCGGCCCGTGCGGGTCGCAACCTTATCGGCGAAGATCCGCGCCGCGACGTCCAGTGGCCCACCCGGCGGGAAGCCGACCAACACCGTGATGTTACCGGGCGGCAAAGGCGTGGCCACTTGCGCAACGGCAGCAGGGACTGTCGCGAACAGAGCCAGCGCGGCGACTGCGATACGGCTCATGAACGTCATGGGCACCCCCCCTATATTGAATTTCTATAGATCACGATGCTGCCATCGGCCCCGTGACCGCGCCCCCGGCGCTTTGGCCGGCCCCACTCATACCGTCAACACGATCTTACCGATATGCTGGCCTTCCTCCATCCGGCGATGAGCGTCTGCGGCGCGGACGAGGGGGAAAGTCTGGTCCATCACGACACGCACCTTGCCAGATGCGATCAGCGGCCATGCGTTCGCTTCGAGCGCTGCAGCGATCCCACCCTTCACCGCGCGCGGACGCGGCCGCAGCGTCGATCCGGTGATCACGACGCGTTTCACCATGACGCGCGCCATGTTGATCGTGACCTCGGCGCCTTGCAGCGTCGCGATCTGCACGATGCGGCCGTCCTCAGCGGCGGCGACGATGTTCTTTTCGGTGTAGGGCCCCCCGACCATGTCGAGGGTGACATTCACGCCCTTGCCGCCAGTCGCTTCCTTGGCTGCTGCGACGAAATCCTCGGTCCGATAGTTGACGGCGCGGGTTGCGCCGAGGTCGAGGCAGGCCTGGCATTTGTCCGCGCTTCCCGCCGTCGCGATCACCTTGGCGCCGCGGGCCACCGCGAGTTGTATCGCCGTAGTACCGATGCCGCTTGTGCCGCCGTGGACCATGAACCATTCGCCGGCCTGCAAACCGCCGCGTTCGAACACGTTGTGCCATACCGTGAAGAACGTCTCGGGCACCGCCGCCGCCTCGACCATCGACAACCCCGGCGGCACGGGCAGAGCCGAAGTTTCCTCCGCGATCGCGTACTGCGCATAACCGCCGCCATTCAGCAGCGCACAGACGGTGGCGCCCGGCTGCCAGCGGCTCACCCCTTCGCCCACAGCCACAACCTCTCCCGCCACTTCCAGGCCCGGCAAAGGCGAATGGCCGGCTGGTGCGGGATAACTGCCTTGCCGTTGAAGTACGTCCGGGCGATTGACGCCGGCAGCGGCGACCTTGATCAGGATCTGGCCGGCCTGCGGGTGCGGGACCGGCATCTCGACGGGAACGAGCACGTCCGGCGCACCCTTGCCGCGGATCTCGACCGCTGTCATCGTTGCGGAAATTCGATCGGACATCTCGTGTCTCCGGCCGGGCCATGTCGTCGGTTCATTCGTCACGTCGCATATCGGTTCACGGAGAACAAGGGAGCCGTTCGGACCCAAGCAGCAAGAGGAGCAAGGCCATGGACCTCGAGGATTTCCGTCCCAAACCCAAGCCCGAGATCATCGTCGGAGAAAAGCTGGAGGCGTTCTCGGTCGCCGAACTCGAAGCGAGGATCGTCGCGTTGCGCCAGGAGATAGAGCGTGTCGAAACGGAACTGTCCACCAAGCGCGCCAGGGTCGCGGCGGCCGAAGCGCTGTTCAAATTCTGACGACGGGCACCGCAAGCCGCCGCTGACTGCACACGGCGGGTTAATGCGCAGGTTGGCTAAGGCCGGCCTAAGATTTACTCGGTTTTAACCCCGCCAAACTATCTATGGATCATCCAGTCATTCTGGATCGTGAGTGGTTCCTGTCCACTCTGTTTGACGCCTCCCTGTCGACTTGCGAGCTGCCCAAAAGGCGGCTCGTTTTTTTTGATATGTCGGAAGCTCTGGTGTCCGCCTCGAAATCCTCCTAATTTGGGGCGACTTGTTAACTCTGGTCTGCGAGCTTGGCGCGAGGTTTGCTAGAACAGTATCCGATCGGGCGCGATGGCCGAGGGCAATCGACCGATCAGTTGGAACTGCTCTAGTCTCGTGAATTCAGGGCATCTTTGTCCGGCCTGAGAATTGCTAATGCT
>CAMDMH010000629.1 GCA_945901835.1 Devosia equisanguinis
TGATTCGGAGGCCCGATGTCGTCATCCATGGTGAGAAACGCGGGCTAGATGGCGCGGCTTAAGGCTGAATGGCTCGTGCCGAAACCGCCGGCGTTCACCGCTGCGCAGGCGATGGCGATCGGCACCGCTGGTTATACGGCGATGTTGTGCGTGATGGCGCTGGAAGCACACGGCGTGACGCCGTCGAGCGGGCCGGTGCTGGTGACGGGTGCCGTGGGCGGCGTCGGGTCGGTTGCTATCGCGCTGCTGGCGCGGCTCGGGTACGCGGTGCACGCTTCGACGGGACGGCGCGAGGAAGAGGCCTATCTCAAGTCGCTCGGAGCCAGCGAAGTGATCGACCGCGCGGAGCTTTCGGGCAAGGCGCGGCCGCTGGCAAAGGAGCATTGGGCGGGGGCAGTCGACAGCGTGGGCTCGACGACGCTCGCAAACGTGCTGGCCTCGATCAGCTACGGCGGCTGCGTGGCGGCCTGCGGCCTGGCGCAGGGGATGGACCTGCCGGGTTCGGTCGCGCCGTTCATCCTGCGCGGTATCACGCTCGCCGGGATCGACAGCGTGATGGCACCGCGCTCGAAGCGGATCGAGGCGTGGTCGCGGCTCGCGAGCGATCTCGACCTCACGAAGCTCGCGGCAATGACAGTGACGCGGCCGGTTGCCGATGTGGTAGCGCTGGCGCCGGAGATCCTGGCGGGTAAAATTCGCGGGCGTGTAGTGCTCGACATGGGCTAACATTCTGCGAGACTGACGATCGAGCAGCGCCGAAACCGGTGCGCCATTGCGTAGGGAGGAATGGACTTGGGATCACATCAAAGGTGCGTGGCCCTGCGTATCCGAGCCAGCGCGTCCTGATCGTCGTTGGGTTTCCTCCGGGCGGGCCGGCCGACATCGCGGGGCGCGCGCTGGCCGATGGGCTGCAGACGCGCCTGGGCAAACCGGTCATCGTCGAGAACCGACCGGGTGGTGGTGGATCGGCTGCCGCGTCCGCCGTCGCCCGGGCCGAGCCTGACGGGCATACGCTGCTGGTGGCCGGCGAGGGGCCGATCTCGATCGTGCCCGCACTCGCGGCGCAGCCTTACAGCGCGATGTCGGGCCTAACGGCGCTCAACGTTTTCGCCGAAGGCGGATGCACAGTCGTGGCCGTTACGCCGTCGTTCGCGGTAAAGGATCTGAAGGGGCTGATCGCGGAAGCCAAAGCTGCGACGGAGCCGATCACGTATGCGTCTTCGGGGCTCGGCACGCCGTCCGACACAGTTGCTGCGGAGTTCGCGCAGGCGGCGGGCATTCAGTTGAAGCGCGTGATCTATCGCGGCGCGGCGCCAGCTTTGAGCGATCTCATCGCGGGTCACGTACCGCTGATGTTTCCGACCGCGGGGCAGACGACGGAGCAGATCGCGGCGGGCAAGCTGCGCGGGCTCGCGGTTTCGACGAAGGCGCGCTGCAAGGTGCTGCCCGATGTGCCGACGCTGACGGAAGCCGGTATTCCGCTCGAAGCGGGCAAGATCTGGTTCGGGTTGTTCGCGCCATCCGCTTTGCCGGCCGCGATTGCGGACTTTCTGTTCGCGGAAGCTCAGGCGGTATCGGCCACGCCCGAATTGTCGAAGCGGATCGAAGCGATCACCTTGGAGCCGGTGCGAAATGCGACGCGATCGCAAGCCGCCGAGTACGTGACGAAGGACGTGGCGGATTGGATGCGGAAGGCGGCCACTATCCCTGGGCTGAAGTGAGCGGTCTCGGCGGCGCATGTTTCCAGAATTGCGTCCGAGAGCAGAACGGGTGCCAGTTCAGCCCTGGGGAAGGCTCCGGCTCTCGCTATTCGCTCGGCCGGGAAATCGAAAAATCAGTGCGCAGCGGCGAGTCCTATTCCGCCGCCGCTTGTGACTGGGGCATCGCCTTGGGGCCGCGGACGTAGGAGACGACTTCGGCCATCACGGAGAGCGCGATCTCGGCGGGTGACTGCGCGTTGATCGAGAGGCCGATAGGCGACTTGATGCGGGTCATTTCGGCGTCGGTGAAGCCTGCCGCCTTGAGCCGCTCGCGGCGCTTTGCGTGGTTGCGCGACGAGCCCAGCGCGCCGATGTAGAGGCAGTCCGCCCGCAGCGCGACCTTCAGCGCCTCGTCGTCGATGTGGGAGACGTGGGCCAGAACGGCGAGCGCGGTGTACGGATCGAGGCCGAGCTTGGGGATCGCATCCTGCGGCCATTCCGCGACGACCTGCACACCGGGGAAGCGTTCCTGTGTCGCGAACGCGGTGCGCGGGTCGATGACGATCACCTCGTAGCCGGCAACCTTCGCGTACTGCGCGAGCAGCTGTGTGATGTGCGTCGCGCCGATGGCGATGATGCGCGCGGGCGGCACGATGGCGTGCACGAACACGTCGCCGTTAGGGCCGGGCTGCAGCGTGTTCTTGCCGGTCCAGAAGCGGGAGGCGATGTCGTCGGGCAGGTTCTTCGTGGTGCGGTCGTAGACCTGGCGGGTGCCGTCGGCGAGGTTGGTCGCGACGACTAGTCCCGTGCGTCCGCGCCGCGCCTCGACCGCCTTGTCGAGCAGCGCTAGGCCGCCCTTGTCCTTCTCCATGCGCTCGACGAACACTTTCACGCGGCCACCGCAAGGCAGGCCGACGCTCCACGCTGTCTCGTCGGCGACGCCGAATTCGAGCGTCTTGACCTTGCCGTGGCCGAGGATCTCCTCGGCTTCCGTGAGCACTTCGCCCTCGATGCAGCCGCCGGAGACCGAGCCCTCGAACTGGCCGTCGGCTGCAATCGCCATCTGGCCGCCGACGGGGACGGGGGCCGAGCCCCAGGTATCTACGACGGTCGCGATCGCGACCTTGCCGTCGCGCTCGATCCACTCGCGAGCCGAGGCGAGGATGTCATGCGCGCGGGCGGGGCGGATGGTGTCGGGTTGGTCGGACATGGTGGCCTCCAGTGGTCTGGGCCGCGGCGGCGGCGAATTTGGATAAGGGTAAGTCTATGCCGCTCTGGGAGGTGGCGGAAGGGGTGTCGGACGAGGCGGAAGGTACACGGCAGCTTCGTTGCCCCACCCCCACCCGACGCGGCCTATGATTTTTCGCTCATTCCGCGAAAAATCATGCCTCGTCGACCTCCCCCATCGAGGGGGAGTAGGCGTGCGTGTCATCCCGCAGCCAAAGCCGGCAGCCGCTCCGCCTCGCGGCGTTTCAGGTCGCGTTGGGTGTCGACGATGTAGTCGCGGCGGATGGGGCTGGCGTCACGGCGGCGGGATAGCTGCATGTGGAACACTTCCTGCGCGCC
>CAMDMH010000630.1 GCA_945901835.1 Devosia equisanguinis
TGATCTCGCTCAAGCAGCGCTACGCCGGTCACGCCAAGCGTGCCGGCCTGATCGCTGCCGCGCAGAGCTACATGGCGCGGCTGATCGTGACGGTGGACGACGACGTCGACCCCTCGAACCTCGCCGATGTGATGTGGGCGATCACCACGCGCGCCGAGCCCTCGGAGCAGGTCGACATCGTCAGGGGCGCGTGGTCGTCGGCGCTCGACCCGCGCATCGCGCCCGAGGCCCGCGCGAAGGGGCAGACCTCGCATTCCAAGATGATCATCGATGCCTGCATTCCCTTCGGCATGCTGGAGACCTATCCGAAAACCTCGGCGATCAGCCTGGAGGAAGCAAAGGCGATCGAGGCGAAGTGGGGCCGCTTGCTGGACAAGTGACTGAAGCAACTCGGCAAGGCCCAGCAGTCTCCCGGCTGGTGCGTTTCCCCTGAACGCAGGCCGATGATGGCGCAAAAAAAAAGCGCATTTATAATGTGTTAATGAATTATAGTTGGTATGTCATTCTAACCATCCCCTGGCTTTCCCCTTTCGTTAACCGAACCCGTCATATCATTGATGCGGGGTAGAGTATGCGAGCGACGGGGACGTCATGGTGGCGAATGAAGTGCGATCGGCCGTGAGCCCATCGAATGCCATGTCGGGGGCGCTGTCGAGCTTTCGTGAGTGGCTCTACAGCGCGCCGGGCGTGATTTCAGCCGCCGCCACGCTGTTCTATCTGCACTTCATGGTGCGCGGCTCCGTCACCTTCGACGGCCGCACCTACTTCACGCTGTTCGACGATGCGATGATCTCGATGAAGTTCGCCAAGACGCTGGCGTCTGGTGGCGGTTTCACGTGGAATCCTGGTGAGCGGCCGATCGAGGGCATCACCAATCCGCTTTGGACCGTGTGGATGGCGATCCTCCACTTCGCGCCCGTGCCGGAAGGTTACGTGGCCCTCCTCGTGGGCCTCTCGTCCGCAGCTTGCCTGATCGCAACCGCCTTCGCCGCCCGCGAACTCGCTCGCCGCCTGGGGGCCACCGAGAACATCTCGTTGCTCGTGCTGGCCATCGTGGCTTTCTACTACCCGCTCGTCTTCTGGTCGCTGCGCGGCATGGAGACGGGTGTGCTCGCCTGCCTGATGACATGGGCGATGGTGCTCGCGATCGACCAGCTCGATGCGCCGACCGAGGAGCGCAACTACAAGCTCGCCGCGATCGCCGTTGCCCTGGTATGGGTGCGCCAGGACGCGGTCGTGTTTATCATGGTCCTCACCGGCTTTGTGTTCGTCGTCGGCGGCATGCGCGCGCTGCGGACCGCCCCGCCGTGCTCGCGGGGGCGATGGTGGTCGCCCTCGCACTCCTGACGCTGTTCCGCCTGGGCTATTACGGCTCGGCGTTGCCGAATACCTACTATCTCAAGGTCACTGGCGTTTCGCTGTCCGAGCGGCTCGGCCGCGGCTTCGCCTCGCTGTTCGCGCCGGCGATGAAATCGCACTTCTTCGCGATCCTGACGGCGATCGCGCTTTCTTTCCCCGTCTTCATGCGGACGCCGTCGAAACGGCTCGCGCTGCTGGCTTTGCCGCTCGCAGCCTTCCTCGCACAGGCCGCATATTCGGTCTATGTCGGCGGCGACGTGTGGGAGCTGATGGGCTACCCCAACCGCTATCTCGTCATCGCGATGCCGGGCCTGCTGGTTGTCGCCGTCGTCGTTATCATGATGCTCGGCAAGGCGATCGCCGAGACCAGGTTCGACGGCCGCATCGCCGACGTTTTGGCGCGCCTGCCGGTCGGCCAGTCGCTGCTGGGCAAGATGGTTTCCGCCGCGCTCGTCGGCCTGATGCTGCTTCAGACGAGCGTCGGTCACGCCGTCGCCGCCTTCCGCATCGGACCCGCGTACGTCGAATACGACCGCGCCGCGACCCAGGTCGGCCTTTGCCTACGCAAGAACACCGAACCCGAAGCGCGCATCGCCTACACCTGGGCGGGCTCCATGCCCTACTACGCCGACCGCTTCGGCATCGACTTGCTCGGCAAGATGGACGCCTATATCGCCAACTCGAAGCCGCAGATCGATTTCCAGCCCGGCCACAACAAGTGGGACTACACCTACAGCATCGACGCCCACCGGCCCGACATCGTCCTGCAGTTGTTCCGCGCCAAACCCGGCGACCACGACAGGATCATGGGGCGCGGCTATAGCCACATCGCGCGCAACTGGCCCTGCCTCGCCAACACCTTCCTGACGCCCGAAGACGTTTTCGTCCGCAGCAAGTAGCGACGAAAAAAGGACGCAATGGCGTTCGGCAGCCTACCGGAACGAGCCGCTGTCGGTGGTGGCGACGTACTCCGGGTCCTTCTGGTGCTCGCGCTCGAACTGCAGGAAGTCGTAGTAGCCGCAGCGGTTCTCGCCGGGGAATTGGCGGCAGATGCCGGGCCGCGCTTCATACACCGTGCAGCGGCGTTCGGTGGTGTCGAAGAACCGGCAGATGCGCCCGAAATGCGGGTCTTCCTTGCGGCGTAGCACCTTGTCGTGCCCGTGCGTCTTCTTCGTGAACTTCGTCTGAACCACCGCGGGGGATAGCCCGAAATGCTTGGCGAGGCGGACGACGTCGCGATCCGTGATCGCAATCACCGGATACGAGCAGCAATAGCCCGGGCACTTGAGGCAATCGTATTTGGCCATGAGCGGCAGCTATTCCGATCTTGGGGTGGGACCGCCGCGCTAGACTCGCTTCGCGGCAAACCGCGACGTGAGGTGTGGCGGCTTTGCCACGAGTTGGGAGATGCGGGCGGCGAGCCGCCGAATGCAGCTTCCCACCCGGACGGATGATGCTCTAGCGCGGGGTGATGCTCGCCCGCAATAGCTGGCCGCCGAAATTGCCCAGGCTCCGCCGTTCGTTCACCCGCCACACTTTCTCCTATATGGTCTGGCGCTTGGGTGGGGTCGAAGTGCCGAGGTCGAGTGCCCGAAGAGAGTGAAATGTGTCGGTAGCCGTCCCTGGTTCGCGTGTCGGTCGCCCGTCTGTTGCGGTCGACATCGGCAGGTGACGTATGTGTGTGAGGATCGAGTGACAAATGACTGATGCCGCGCGCGTGGGCCCTGAAGGCGAGACGCCCGTCAACCCTTACAGCCTGCTCGAGGCCGTCAACAGCGCGAGCGACACGGCCAATGCGGCATGGCTCATTTTCCTCGGCATCATGGCGTACTTCACAATCGCGGTCGCCGGCGTGAGCCATAAGGACCTGCTGTTGGAAACGCCGGTCTCTCTGCCGATCAT
>CAMDMH010000631.1 GCA_945901835.1 Devosia equisanguinis
TCAAGATCGGCGCTCATATCACGGTCTCGGTGCGCCGCGTGAAGGTCGCGCTGGCGACAGGCTGCCCGTGGCGCGAGCTGTTCGAGACCGCGCACGCCCGACTATCCGCCGCCGCGCGCTGAGGCGCCCTGCCGCACTCGGATCAACGACAGAGGATCAGCAAAGCGCCTGTACGCTCCGCCCAAAACGGCGGCAACGATGGTGGTTGACCGAACGTCGGACGACTACGATTCATACGCCTCAAGTTCGCGTCTCGCACTGCACCGTGGCATAGGGTGAGAAACGCGGGCTAGCCGTATTATTTATGGAATATAATTTTATAGGGGTAGCGAAGGGGCTTCTGGATGCAGGCGCTGTCGGGTCAAGATGAAGCGTTGCAGGCAGCGCATGGAGCGGAGCCACTACCGGATGGCCGACATGGATAGTGACGAGCAACTCGATACAGAAAGTGCTCACCCCGAGCCGGTTCGATTGGAGCGGCCCGCCAATTATGACAAGTACATGGTTCCCGGCCTCGAGCGCGGGCTGCGCGTCCTGTTCATTCTAGCGAACGAGCGGGATGAGTTGTCGTTGACCGAGATCTCGGAGCGACTGGCCGCGCCGCGCTCTTCCGTATTCCGCATCTGCTACACACTGGACCAAATGGGGCTCCTGCGCCGCACTCGACACGGCTATGCGCTCGGCCCGCGGATCCTTTCGCTCGGCTTCGATTATCTGTCCTCGCTCGACATCGTGGAGATCGCCCGACCAGAGCTCGTGGCATTGCGCGATGATACGGGCGCCTCCGCCCATCTCGGCGTGCTGTCCGGCACCGACGTGGTCTACATCGCGCAGGTCCCGTCTTTTCGGCAGCTTGCAAGCCGGGTAGCCGTCGGCAGCCGCTTCCCGGCCCATGCCATGTCGATGGGACGCCTGCTCCTCAGCAGCCTGCCTGCCTGCCGCCGAGTTCGATACGCTTTGCATCGGCGCCGAGTTGAAGAGGTCCACTAACGAAACGCCCGGCACCATCGAGGAGCTGCGCCAGAAGATCGCGGCTGAGCGCGAGCGTGGATACGTGATCAGCCGCAGCAGCTTCGAGGCCGGGATCGTCGCTGTTGCCGCGCCGGTGATGGATCGCGACGGCAAGGTCTTGGCGGCGATCAACATCAGCGGCCCCGCCGCGTCGCTCGATACCGGCGCTCTCGAAGGCGTGATCAAGGATCGCGTGTGCGAGGCCGCCCGCAGGATCTCGACACAACTCGGCTATCGTGCGCCGCCACAAGCGCGCAGTTGAGTTGTCGAGCACATCATCAGCATCAGCAGTGCTTCAAACCCGCATGGGAGGTTGTCTTGACACTCGTGACCCGTCGCCACGTTCTTGCCGGCTCGGTAGCTGTGGCGCTGTCGGATTCGCGCGCATTTGCGCAAGCGCCCTCTTGGCCATCGAAGCCGGTGAAGTTCGTGGTGCCCGTTGCGGCCGGAACCGCGACCGATCTCACCGCGCGAATATTCGGTGAGAAGCTCGCCACCCGCTGGGGACAGGGATTCGTCGTCGAGAACAAACCGGGCGCTGACGGTCTCATCGCTCTGGGCTCCTTCGTTTCCGCTCGTGACGAGCACGCGCTCCTGTTCTCGTTCTCGACGGCCGTGAGCCTCAATCCGCTCGTGCATGCTAAGCTTCCTTACGATCCGGCTCTCGATCTGGTGCCGATCACGACGACGTCCGAGGTTCTGTTCGTCATAGCGGCGCACACCGCAGTGAAGGCCAATTCGATTGCCGATCTCAAGGCGGAGACGCAGGCCAATCCGGGCAAGCTCAACTGGGCGGCTGCTCCCGGACTGCCGCGTTTCGTCCTCGAGCGCCATCGCCGCGAGCAGGGGCTCGACATGGCCTACGTAGGCTACACGCAGACGGGTACGGCCGTGCAGGACCTCGGCGAGGGTCGCATCCAGCTCATGATCGGCTCGCTGAATACCGTGCTGCCCGTGATCGAGGCGGGAAAGGCCAAGGTTCTCGCCGTTGCCTCGACGGATCGCGCCAAGTCGATGCCGTCGATTCCGAGCGCCATCGAGGCCGGCTTCCCCAACCTCGCAGTGCCGGCCGTGGGATGCGTCTACGGCTGGAAAGGTATGTCGACCGCTTTGCGCGACCGGTTGGCGGCAGACATCGATGCGGTGGCGCAGGACGCCGGCGTCGTGGCACAACTGGAAAAGATCGGCCAGATCCTGAGGCGCTCAACACCCGCTGACCTCACGCAGTTGCTCACCAAGCAGCGGGCCGATCTTGCGCCGCTGGCAGAGTTGATGCGGGCGGCGAAGTAGCATGGTGGTGGACCTCACGGCAAACGGGCCAGCGGCCTGTGACTGCCCTGCGGCGCGTTCACTGAGTTCCTCAGCCTTTCCGGTGCCGGGCGAGCGGTCGAGGAGGCTGGTGAGCGGTTCGACGTGCGTGATGTAGTCGTGCTGGGTCTTCTCGCCGGGACGGCGGACGGTCATGTCCTCCAGCATGCGGCGGCGAAGATCGGAGGTGGGCTTGTCGCTCATTGGGTGGATCCTTGAGGTTGAGGTCACTCGACCCTGCGATCCTCACGAACCGTGACTTCCCATCCCGTTACCGGTCGCTGACCTTGCTCGCCGTTGGTTTCGACGGTGGCACTCTCACCAAGCTCGAGCGCAAGCGACTTTGTTCTTTGGCCCATCTCGAAGACACGTTCTCGAGCAGACCTTCGGTGGGACTTGTAGTCGTCGTACAGTGGGCATGCCGGTCGCGGCAAGATTACCGATCTGTTCGCGTCCGCCCGTGTGGAATCTCGTCTCCAAAGTCCCCAAAATAGAAGGACTTTTGGGGATACATCTCCCAAACGGGTCTTGGTCGAGGCCCAGTCGCTCAGCGAATTCGCCACGCCAGCAATTGCAGCTCCCTCCCAGTTTATCCCCGCCCCTGACCACCCCCTCATCCTCCCTCGCAGCTTTCCTCATCGAACGGGGCGTGGTCGACCGCACCGATACGCAAGGGAAGCGCGGTGTGTGGAGAAGCGGGGTTTGCTTGGCCGTGGCTGGGGCGCTGATGCGCTAGTCATGGACGGGCAGCGGGCCAGCGCATCCGCAACGCAGGTATCGCTTCCACCCGCACCAAGCGCCGGCAACGGGGCGAGGCAGGGGGGATCAAACAGGCCCACGGTTATGCGGGACGGCCTTTCAGCCGCTCCGGGTGACCCGTCTCCGAACGCGATCCCGGTGGAAAGAGCCGCGGAGGGCGCTGCTGTGTGCAGCCCCACT
>CAMDMH010000632.1 GCA_945901835.1 Devosia equisanguinis
GATGGAGAACCCTGCGTGCGCGGCACGCCGAATTTGGCGTTATTCTGCGCTGATTCGGAGAATGGTTGGTTCGCTTCGCAGGATGGTGTTTTGTGTTAGGCTCGGGCCGATTGGCGATTTTCGGCAGCTTGTGGGTTTCGGGGAGCATCGGCGATGGGCGAGGTTTTCGCGAAGGATGCGGCGTTCGCAGCGGCACCCGGGGAGGGCGCCACAGCTGGCAAGCACGAGTTCAAGGTCAGGGATCTCGTGTATCAGCGCCACGGCGGCAAAGAGCGGCTGGGCCGGCTCTATCGGCCGGCGGGGACTGGACCTTTCCCAGCGGTCGTGCAGATCCACGGCGGCGCCTGGAACAACAAGGATCGCACCGACGGACAGAACACCGCGCTCGATCTGTGCAATGCGGGAATTCTCGTGCTGTCGCTCGACTTCCGCAATGCGCCGGAAGCGCCATATCCCGCTTCGCTTCAGGACATCAATCTCGGCATTCGCTGGCTGAAGGCGCATGCGGTCGATCTTGGGACGAGCCCTAACCGCGTCGGTCTTTATGGCACGTCGAGCGGCGGGCATCAGGCGATGCTTGCCGCGATCCGGCCGGATGATGCGCGCTACAGCGCTTTGGCGTTGCCGGAGGCTCGTGGCGTCGACGCCAAAGCCGCATTCGTGATCGCGGGCTGGGCCGTGCTCTATCCGTGGGACCGCTACAACCTGGCGAAGGCTCAGGGCAAGGCGGATTTGATCAAGAGCCACCGCACCTTCTTCGGCGAGAGTGAAACGGCTCATGTCGAGGCGACGCCGACGCTCATCCTGGAGCGCGGCGAGAAGGTCCATCTCCCACCAGCCCTGCAATTCCAGGGCGACAAGGACGAGTGGACAACGGTCGAGCAGGCCGAGCGCCTGGGTGCCGCCTATCGCGCCCGCGGTGGCGCGATGGATGTTGCGATCTACGAAGGCGAGCGCCACACGTTCCTCAACGAGCATCCCGCATCGCCGAATTCGGTGAAGGCGCTCGCCACGATCGTCGCGTTCATCAAGAAGCATGCGGGCTGAAGTCGACACCGTAGGGCGGGTGAGCGGAGAGTAAACCGCCGTCTATGGGGCGGCGTTCGCGATCCAGCATAGGCAGGCCGCGCACTGGTGCGCTTGCGCGCCCCGCGTCGACTTCAGGCTTCGGTCAGAATCCGCTGCACGAACGATGGCACGATCTCGGTCGCTTTGCCGTGGATTGCTTCGTGGAACTGAGAGACGCCTTCGGAGGGCTCGAGGTTCAACTCGACGGTGTGAGCACCCGCCCGCCGCGCCAACGCGACGAGGCCGGCGGCCGGATAGACCGCACCGCTGGTGCCGATCGAAACGAACAGATCGCAGGCGTGCACCAGCTCTGCGATGCGCTCCATCTTATAGGGCATCTCGCCGAACCACACGATGTCGGGCCGCACGCCCGCGGTCAGCTTGCAGCCAGGGCAGATCGTGGCCGTCGACATGTCGCCGGTCCAGTCGAAGCGGGCCTCGCATTTCACGCACAGGCCGCGCAGCAATTCTCCGTGCATGTGGATCACGTTTCGCGATCCGCCTGCCTCGTGCAGATGATCGATGTTCTGGGTGATGACGTTGACGCTGCAGCCGGGCTTTTCGAGGTGCTCGCGTTCGAGCCGCGCTAGCGCGAAATGCGCCTTGTTGGGTTCGACGCCCTCGAGGCCGCGGCGGCGGATGTTGTAGAACTCGTGCACCTTGTGCGGCTGGCGCGCGAATGCTTGGGGCGTGGCCACTTCCTCGATATCGTATTTGGCCCAGATGCCGTCCTTGTCGCGGAACGTGGCGATGCCGCTCTCGGCGGAAATGCCGGAACCTGTGAGGATGACGATATGTCGGATGTCGGACATGGCGGGAACCCCTCGGCGCGTGCGCGGTTGTCGGCTAGAATGACGTGATACTCGAAAGGACCGGCAATATCGTGGCAACGCATCCGAGTTCGACGCTTGCAATGGGTACGCAGCTTGCTGCCAACGCCGCGCGGTTCGGTCTGTTCTATGCCGTCAACCGCGCGCTCGACCGGCAGGCGAAGCGGCTCGGTCAGCGGCCGGCATACAAGCCCAAACGTGCGGTGCCGGCGCAGCGGGAGTTGATGGCCTCGCTGGGACAGGTGTTGCTTGCCGATGCCGATGCGGTGGGCCGCGGTTTGTATGCAGCGGCCGAGCCTGATCCCGATGGCCTGACGGGAGCCGTCGCCCGCGTCAGGGAGATGTTCGCGGAGTTTCCCGAGGCGCTGGCGCGACGGGAGGCAGCGGATGCCGGGAGTGCGCGGTTCGAGACCGGGGCGGATGGCCTGCCGGACTACTACGTTCAGGATTTCCATTTTCAGGGCGGCGGCTATCTCTCGGAGCGCTCGGCGCGCATCTACGATGTACAAGTCGAGACGCTGTTCTACGGGGCCGCTCAAGCCATGCGCCGGTCGGCGCTGAGGTTCGTCGGCGAGGCGATCGCCGGGCGGGATCAGCGCCGTCTCGCGTTGCTCGATATCGCGTGCGGAACGGGGCGTTTGTTGCGTGACATGCGTTTAGCGTGGCCCGCGCTGGGCCTGACGGGGCTCGATTTGTCTGCGGTGTATCTGAGCGAAGCGCGGCGGCATATGGGTAGCCTGCGGTCTGCAAATTTCATCGAGGGAAATGCCGAGGCGATTCCTTTGCCCGACGCGAGCCAGGACATCGTCACCTGCGTGTTCCTGTTCCACGAACTGCCTCCCGCCGTGCGCCGCGTCGTGGCCGCCGAGATCGCGCGCGTGCTGAAGCCCGGCGGCGCGCTCGTGTTCGTCGACAGCTTGCAGATGGGCGACAAGCCCGGCTGGGACGGTCTACTCGAAGCGGTCCCGGTGAGGTTCCACGAGCCGTAGTTCCGCGGCTACGCGATCGACGAGCTCGATGCGGTGTTCAACGACGCAGGCCTGCTTGCTGAGGCGCAGAGCCTGCCGTTCCTGTCGAAGGTAATGGTGCGGCGGAAGGTGGGGTAGTCTTGCTATTTCGTTGCCCATGCGGGAGGCGGGAAGGGTCCGAAGGCGCCTTTGGTTTGCACGACATTGCGTAATGTCTGCACATCGAGGTCAGGTTGGCCGGAGAGCACCAACACTGCGGCAGCACCTGCCAATGGAGAATCCCACGTCAAGAGCAAGTTGGACGGCATCTGCTGGAGGCCTACTGCTGTTTCGATGGTGCGAGGAGGTTTGTTGTCTGGCGCGCGGGCTATGAACATCATTTTCGGAAAGC
>CAMDMH010000633.1 GCA_945901835.1 Devosia equisanguinis
TCGCTTCCGGCCCCGGCAGCAGCATGCAGAAGTTGAGCGCGGACAGATAGCGCGGCTCGTCGATCCAGCGCTTTTCCTCGACAAGCACCTTGTGCATCAGCGCTATCTGCCCCGCCGGCCCGCCGAACGAGAGAAGCCCGATCTTGAGCCAGACGCGCAGTGCTTCCGCAAACGCAGGAGGCGTGAACGTCGGAGGTGTGGCAGGCGAACCGGCCGCAGACGGACGAAGGGTATCGGTCATCTTGTCCTCAGCAGCGCGGCTTGTTGGTCGGCCAGTTGTGCGTCTCGTCCGTCGCGTCACGGCACCAGCGGAATAGCGCGTAGCAGACGAGTATACCCGCGTCGAGTTGTGAAAGATCGTCGGCGTGCATGCGCGACAATCCCAGTGAGATCGCGAGCACACCGGCAGCCTCGGGAGCGAGATCGAGACGCGCAGTGTCGGCCGCACACACGAGCGTTGCTAGTTTGGACAACGGCTCGTTTTCGAGCCCCAGTTCACCGATCACCACGTCGAACGTGCAGAGCTCTCCGCGGTGGCTGCACGTCACATCCTCGACATCGAACGGATGTTGCCGCGAAGCGCTCCGCCACCCCCATCAGATCGGATGATGCGACGAACAGGAAAGCAGCATTGCTGTCGACGAACCGCCGGATCAGTCACGGGCATGCTCCACCTTCGAGCACGACAGCATCACAGCCCGCCAGTCGCAGCCACGCGGCCACGCCCTGGGTGAGGATTCTTCGGCACGTCGCCTTGTGGGGGGACCGCTGCCCCCATGCGGAATCCACTGATGCAGTCGCAGCGCTTTGTCAACGCAGCATGGCGAACACGAACAGCGGCAACCATAGGCGGAACAAAGTAAAAACATGCCGCAAGGGCTGCGACACCGGCCTTATTGACGCCTTATGGACCCTGATGCTTAGTCCACGCACCGGAGCTGCTGCGGCCTCTACGAAAGAAAGAGGGCAGAAGGCTTTCCGGTGTTCCGCTACGGCGGCGCATGAAGTTGCCCGATGGCCAGGCGAACACGTCGGCAGTCGGGAACGAGATGACGGACAGGGACGTTTGGTACGAGGCGCTCCTGCGCCCCATCCTCCCCCAGCACCTCAGCGCCGACGCACTTGCCGCAAATGAGTTGTCCAACGACGAAGTAATGGAGGTTCCATGAACCGCATGATCATGGCGTTTTGCGCCGCACTGACGATGGCCGCCTTCGGCCTCGGCGCCACGCCCGCATCCGCCTACGTCGGCGAATACAGCTTCTCCGACCGCAGCACGGCAGAGCGCACGGCCCGCGCCGAACGCCGGACCACACGCAGCTCGCGCAGCACCCGGGCCAAGCGCCAGAACGTGAGAGCAGTGAGCGATGACCTCGCGCCTCGCGCAAGCCGCCGCTCCGCAAGCCGCCGCTCCGCACGCCGCAGCACCACGAGCCTCACCGGCGGCCCTCTCCGCGGCTCCGGCATCGCTTCCTACTATTGGCAGCCCCAGCGCGTCGCTTCGGGCGGCTGGTTCAACCCGAACGCGATGACGGCAGCCCACAAGACGCTGCCGTTCGGCACCATGGTTCGCGTCACGAACCTCAACAATGGCCGCGCAGTCACGGTTCGCATCAACGATCGCGGCCCCTACATCGCCGGTCGCGTGATCGACCTGTCGCGCGCGGCTGCGTCCGCCGTGGGCATGGTCGGCTCTGGCGTCGCCCGCGTCAGCCTCGCTGTCGTTGGCCGCTGAACGACAGCGCCGGGCGCACCCGACAACGATGCGCAATTCCAATGGGGGCGGCTCTCGGGCCGCCCTTTTTTGCGTCTCCCGCGATGCCGTTCGTCTCCGTGCATTGCGCGGATATCTCCCCGTGGCATATCCTGAGGACGAAGAACCGTCCGTATGAGCGAACCAGGAAAGCGTCTGTCGACATGATCAAGGCAAAACGGTTGGGCCATGCGACGTTCGAGACGACCGATCTCGACCGCCAGATCGACTACTACAAGAACGTCGTCGGCCTGCACCTCATCTCGCGTGATGCAACCCACGCCTATCTCGGCTCGCGCATGGGCCTGCTCGCCATCGTCCTTGAGAAGTCGGACCGCGACCACTGCTCGAAGATCGCGCTCGAGGCCGGCCCGGACCTCGATTTCGCCACCGGCGCCCGCCGGCTGTTCGATCTCGGCATTCAATGCCAGATCGTCAGCGACCCCCTGCCCGGCGTAAATCGGCTGCTGAGCTTCGTCGACCCGAAGGGCACCACGATCGAGATCTTCAACGGCTGGAGTTTCCTCGAGCCCGACCCGGCACCGGGCGGCGTCGGCGCCTTCAAACTGGGCCACATCGCCTTCTTCTGCCCCAACCCGCAGGAGATGGTCGAGTTCTACTCCCGCGTGCTCGGCTGCCGTCTCTCCGACTGGATCGGCGACTACTTCGCCTTCATGCGCTGCGGCAACGAGCATCACGCCGTCAATTTCTTGCGCGCAAACTCGAACGCGATGCAGCACATCGCGTTCGAGCTGCGCGACGTGAGCCATCTCGGTCAGGCCTGCGACCTCCTCGGACGCGAACGGCTGGAGATCCTCTGGGGGCCCGTTCGCCACGGCCCGGGGCACAACATCGCCACCTATCACCGCAATCCGGCCGACCAGATCGTCGAGCTGTTCTGCGACATGGATGTCGTTCGCGACGAGGAGCTGGGATACTTCGAGCCGCGCCCCTGGCATCGTGATCGTCCGCAAAAGCCCAAGGTCTGGGATCCGAACATGCAGCGCGACATCTGGGGACTGCCGTCCACGCCGGAGTTCCGCCGCCCGAGCGGACAGAAGGCGCCGAGCTGACGTCGGCCTGAATCGCGGCCAGGCTCACGGAAGTTCACGAACTTGATCTGGCAGATAACCGATGTACTGTCGGCCACGGCCGGGCGCATCGTCGAGCGGTTCTGTGGGGGCGGAGACACGCATGGTAAGCCATATCGTCCACGCCTTTGATACAGAGCTTCTGGAGCTCGACAGCCTCGCCTCCGAAATGGGCGGCCTCGCCGAAGCACTGCTGCGCGACGCCAGCATCGCCTTGCAGCGGCGCGATCCCCATCTCGCCGCCGCTGCCGCCCAGAGCGACAGGAAGATCGACGAACTCGAACGCAAGCTGCAGGACCGCGCCATCCTTCTGATCGCCAAGCGTCAGCCGATGGCCAACGACTTGCGGCACATCACGACGGTGCTGAAGATCGCCGGCGATCTCGAGCGCATCGGCGACCTCGCC
>CAMDMH010000634.1 GCA_945901835.1 Devosia equisanguinis
AGTGGACGCGGGTGATCGACACCAACGTCAACGGCCATTTCCTCATGGCGCATCACGCGGCACCGCAGATGATCGCGGGTCGGTGGGGCCGCATCGTCAACATCACCACCAGTCTGGCCACGATGCAGCGGGTGAACAATTCGCCCTACAGCGTCAGCAAGGTGGCGATGGAGGGCGCGACGCTGGTGTGGGCCAAAGATCTCCTCGGGACGGGCGTGACCTGCAATTCGCTGATCCCCGGCGGCGCCGTCGATACTCCTTTTCTCGAACCGCAAAGCCGCATCGATCTCGCCGGACGACTGCAACAGCCCGAAGTGGTCGTCGCCCCGATGCTCTGGCTCGCCTCCGAGCATTCCGACGGCGTGACCGGCAGCCGCTTCGTCGGCAACCTCTGGGACGACAACCTTCCCCCTTCCGAAGCTGCCCGTCTCGCCCGCGAAGCCCCCGTCATCACCCCCGTGGCAGCCGGGGTGCGTTAGTCAGCATCGGAGTCCGGCATGTTCGATGTCTCTCGACGTATTCTATGGGTCGGCGCGGGGGCATAGTTGCTCGCGACCCGCCTGGGCGTCCCGTTTGCCGAGGCGCAGGGCAGGAGCTAGGCCCCCGCTCTTCACCAGAAGTTCGTCGACGCAGCCGAGCGGATGCGTCGGGAGGCCGTTGCCGCTGGCGATCAGTCCTATGGGGCGGTAGTGGTACGCGACGGCGAGATCATCGGCTGGGGGCCAAGCCGCGTGGTCGTCGATCGCAATTCCAACGCGCACGCCGAGCGCGTCGCGATCTGGGATGCGCTGAATAAAGGCGGATCCCCCGGTCTTGCCGGCGCGGTCCTCTATTCTACGTCGCGGGCATGTCCGGTGTGCAAAGCCGCGGCCGCCAGGGCTGGAATTTCCAGAATGTACTGGGGAGCAAAGGGCGCCGTTGCCGGGACGCCCAAGGGTTAACCAGGGCCGGCCAGGTCTCAACCGGCGCAGACCCGCTTGTTCCCCCTTGGAATCCGGCCTGTTCCCCGTTAGGCGTTGCCGACGGATTTCAATCCTATGACACCCGCCGCGCCCACAAGGAGCCACCGCTATGCGCGTCTATTACGATCGTGATGCCGACATCAACCTGATCAAGGGCAAGAAAGTCGCCATCGTCGGCTACGGCAGCCAGGGCCGCGCCCACGCGCTGAACCTCAAGGATTCCGGCTGCAAGGACATCGTCGTAGCCCTTCGCCCCGACAGCGCGACCGCCAAGAAGGTCGAGGCCGACGGCCTCAAGGTGAAGTCCGTTGCGGACGCCGCCAAGTGGGCGGACCTTCTGATGATGGCGACGCCGGACGAACTCCAGGCCGACATCTGGAAGGACCACATCGCCGGCAATATCCGCGACGGTGCCGCGATCGCGTTCGCGCACGGCCTCAACGTCCACTTCAACTTGATCGAGCCCAAGAAGACCATCGACGTGATCATGATCGCGCCGAAGGGCCCTGGCCACACGGTCCGCGGCGAGTACCAGAAGGGCGGCGGCGTGCCCTGCCTCATCGCGATCCATCAAGACGCCTCCGGCAACGCGCATGACCTCGCGCTGTCTTACGCCTCGGGCGTGGGCGGCGGCCGTTCGGGCGTCATCGAGACGACCTTCAAGGAAGAGTGCGAGACCGACCTGTTCGGCGAGCAGGCCGTGCTCTGCGGCGGCCTTGTCGAACTGATCCGCGCCGGCTTCGAGACGCTGGTGGAGGCCGGTTATGCGCCGGAAATGGCCTATTTCGAGTGCCTGCACGAGGTGAAGCTGATCGTCGACCTGATCTATGAAGGCGGCATCGCCAACATGAACTACTCGATCTCCAATACGGCAGAGTGGGGCGAGTACAAGACCGGCCCGCGCATGATCACCGCGGAGACCAAGGCCGAGATGAAGCGCGTTCTGAAGGAGATCCAGACGGGCCAGTTCACGTCGGAGTGGATGCAGGAGTGCAAGGCCGGACAGGCGCGCTTCAAGGGCATCCGTCGCGTCAACGACGCCCATCAGATCGAGGAAGTCGGCGAGAAGCTGCGCGCGATGATGCCCTGGATTTCAAAGAACAAGTTGGTCGACAAGGCCCGGAACTAAGCTGCAGTCCGACCGAGGTTCGTTTGCAAGAAGGGCGGCCCTCGTGGCTGCCCTTTTTCATATGCTGCGCTGCCGCATGCGGCTTTTGCGCATCTGCTCGCTGAGAAAGAGTAGTCGTGCAGCGGAAGAAGAGTTTCTTCCGCTTGATGGAGATCGCTTGCGGGGGCAATCTTCGGCGGCAGTACAACCCAATACAGGATAGGGGATTTCCATGCGCATGATTTCCGCAGTCGCGCTGAGCTTCGCTCTAGCGCTCGCGTTCTCGGTGAGTTTCAGCGGCGAGGCCGACGCCAAGAAGAAGGCCAGCTCGGCCAAGAACAAGGCCTGCGTCGGTACCACGATCGACGGCAAGAAGGTCAAGTTCAGCTGCAAGGCGACCCAGAACTGCTGCTTCGACGGCCTGATGGCCAAGGGCAACTGCACGCCCAAGGGCCAGGTCTGCTTCTGAACATCTGCTTCTGATTACGGCTTCTGATTTGAAAAGGTGCCAGACCCTCCGGGTCTGACACCTTTTCGCTTTGCGGTGGACTAAGCCGCTTCCGCCCGCGGCAAACGTTGCCCGCGCACGATATCCGCGCCCTTCTCCGCGATGACGAGGACGGCGGCGTTGATGTTGCCGGAGATGAGATCGGGCATCGAGGAGGCGTCGATCACGCGCAGGCCCTGCGTGCCCTTCACGCGGAGTTCCGGATCTAGCACGGCGGCTTTGTCGGTTTCCGCGCCCATCGGGCAGGTCGCGCACGGATGATGCGCTGTGATCGACTTCGCCTTGATCCAGGCCTCGATCTCCTTGTCGGTGTTGACGTCGGGCGGATCGACGCGCTTGCCGCGATACTTGTCGAGCGGGCCCTGATGCACCGCGTCGAGGCCGAGCTTGTAGCCTTCGCGCAGCACGGCGACGTCGCTCTGCGCGGAGAAGAAGTTCGGCACGAGGCGCACGGGATCGCGCGGGTTCGACGAGCGCAGCAGCACCTCGCCTCGGCTCTCCGGATGCAGCAGAACCGGGCGGATGCCGAACATGTCGTCGTATGGCGGCGTAATGCCGGGGAACCACATATGCGGATGGTTCGGCGCGCTGCGGAACAGGAACTGGATTTCCGGCGCGGTCAGTTCCTGGTTGTAGCGCGTGAAGGCGGCGAGGCCGCTCGGTGGAATG
>CAMDMH010000635.1 GCA_945901835.1 Devosia equisanguinis
CTCAAGGACCTCGTCCCCGTCGTCAACATCACCACGGGCACCCTGTTGTTCGCAGTGCATCCCTCGATCCCCGCCAAGACCGTGCAGGAGTTCGCGGCCTACGCTGCGCATTCCGGGCAAGGCGACCACTCGTTCCGGCGCATGGCGACCACCCATTCCAGGGCATGGCGACCAGTGGGGCGCGGGGGGTGCGAGGGCACCGTTGAGTCCGTTTGCTGATCTCAGTGTTCGCGGTTTGGGTCAAGCACGCCGCTCATCCTTTTCGCGTCGGTCTTTGCCTTCGATGTGGCCACCGACCCAGGACCAGCTTTCGATGGTGCCGGAGACGTAGGGGCAGGTGCGCAGGCTCTCGCCGCGGCGGCCAGTGCGATAGCCCTCGTACCAGGATTGCGCGTCCTCCTTGACAGCGTTGCCGTTGCGCGGCGTTCCGGAGATGGGCGCAGGGCGGCGTTTGATGATCATTTTCGGCCACCCTTCGCCGGTTTGGCTTCGGGCACGCTGGTGCCGCCGGCCTCCTCCTTCATCGGCAGCTCTTTCTGCGGGTCGGCAATCTCCGGCGTCTCGGGCTTGCGCATGGACGGCCCATCGAGTGCGAGCCGGTAGGCGTTGTGGACGAGGCGATCGAGGATGGCGTCGGCGAAGGTCGGTTCGTCGATGACGTCGTGCCACTTGTCGACGGGGAGCTGACTGGTGATCAGCGTCGAGCCGCGGCCATAACGTTCCTCCACGATCTCCATCAGGTCGCGCCGCTGCGGGGCGGTCAGCCGGTCGGGCCCCCAGTCGTCGAGGATCAGCAGGTCGGCCTTGGTGAGCGTGCGAAACAGCCTGGCGAAAGAGCCGTCGCCGTGGGCCAGCTCGAGATCGGCGAACAGCCGTGGCACGCGGGCATAATGCACACTATAGCCGTCGCGGCAGGCCTTCTGCGCCAGCGCGCAACTGAGCCACGACTTGCCGACCCCGCACGGTCCGGTGACGAGCAGGTTGCGGTGGTCGGCAAGCCACCGTCCGGCGGCGAGCTGCTGGAACAGGGCTTTATCGAGCCGGCGTGCCGCGCGGTAGTCGACGTCCTCGATCGACGCCTGGGAATGCCTGAGACGGGCAGCCTTGAGCCGGCTGCGGAAGCGACCGGTCGACCGGTTGGCCGCCTCGCGGTCGATCAGCAGCGCCAGCCATTCGGCGTGGGACAGGTCCTTCGATCGGTCTTGGGTCTCCATCTCGACGAAGGCGTCGGCCATGCCGTCGAGCTTGAGCGATCTGAGCTGGTCGAGGGTTGGATGGGTCAGCATTGCGTGTCGTCTCCTCAGTGGAAGTAGGTGGGGCCACGGATGTTGTCGTGCGTTATCGCCGGCCCGTCCGTGGCGGGTTCAGGCCGTCGGCGATCGAGGTTGTTCTTCAGGATTGACGTGACCGAGGTGTACGAGCGGGCACCGATCTCCAGCGCCCGGCCACAGGCGGCTTCGAGCCGTTCGGGGCCGAACGCCTCGGCGTGCCTGAGGATGCCGATGCAGGCCCGGAAGCCCTGCTCCGGGTGCGTCTTCTCGCGCAGGATGATCTCGATCAGCGCCGAGGTCTTGGGGCCGATCTCGTTGGCCTTGCGCTGGATGCGGGCGGGCGTCCAATCGGCATGACGCTGGTGGCTCGACGGCATGTGCTCGCGCACGGTGGTGTGGCGACGGTTCGATGAGGACCGGACATGGGCGGCGACTCTGCTGCCGCCATGCAGCACTTCGACGGTGCGCGCCGTGATCCGCACCCAAACCTTCTCGCGCAAGAGCTGGTGGGGCGCGGAGTAATAGTGCTTCTCGACCTCGACATGATAATCGAGCCCGAGCTTGCATTCCTTCCACTCGGCGTAGACGTATGGCTCGGTCGGCAGCCCCTTCAGGGCCGACCGCTCCAACTCATCGAACAGGGCCTTGCGGCTCGCACCCAGATGCCGCGTGACGCGGGCATTGAGGGCAGCAACCTCGACGGCAATCGCCTCGTTCAACTCGTTGAGCGAGAAGAACTGGCGCTTGCGGAGCTTGGCGATGATCCAGCGCGTCGCCACCTGCACGCCGACCTCGACCTTGGCCTTGTCGCGCGGCTTGTAGGGCCGTGCCGGCACGATCGCCGTGTCGTAGTGGGCCGCCATCTCGGCGTAGCTGCGATTGACGGCGGGCTCGTAGAAGCAGGCTTTGGTAATGCCCGACTTCAGGTTGTCGGACACCACCATTGCGGACACGCCACCAAAGAAGGCGAACGCCCGGGTGTGCGAGCCGATCCAGTCGGGCAGCGTCTGTGTCCAGGTCGCGTCCGCAAAGGTGTAGCTGGAAGCTCCGTGCACCGCGACGAACAGCTGTGCCTTGATCACCTCGCCGGTCGTGCCGTCGATCACGTCCATCGTCGTGCCGGCGTAGTCGACGAACAGCTTCTCGCCGGCAACATGCGTCTGCCGCATGGTCGGCGACAGGCGGCCTTCCCAGGCCCGGTACAGCTCGCAGAAGCGGCTGTAGCCGAAGCCGTCCGGGTGCCCTGCCCGATGCTCCTCCCAGACCAGCTGCAGCGTCACGCCCTTGCGTTTGAGCTCGCGATGGAGCATCGGCCAGTCCGGCTGTGGCCGCCGCGCCTTGAGCTCGGCGAGCACGGTCGAGGCCGGATAGAGCCGCGCCTCCAGGTCCGCATCGGCCATGTCGTCGGGCAACGGCCAGCCGACACCGGCCTCGCGCGCACGCCGCAGGCACTCCCCGGTGGCCGTGGCCCCGATGCCGAGGCCGGCCGCGATCTTGCGCTTGGACATGCCGGCGGCCGAAAGCCGAAGCACGTCGCGGATGTTCCGCATGGGTAATCTCTGTTGGGCCATTCCCCGCTCCCTGTTGCCAGAGCGCGAGGCCATGCCGATTCGAGGTTCACCCAACGGTGCCCGTCACACACCTCCACAGCCTGGTCGCCATGGACCGGAACGGGTGGTCGCCATCAGTCGGTACGACTGGTCGTCATGGATCGGAACAGGTGGTCGCCATCACCCGGTGCGCGCAACCGAGACATCAGTATCCGACGAGTGACGACGCCGGCTGGTACTTTCTGGCGATTTGCGGACTAGCTGAACTTTTTTAGGAGGTCCCGCTCGCAGGGCGACCGCGGTCCCGGCAATCGTCGGCAAACCGCTTTTCGCCAGACTGGCCGATGGTCCACCAGCGTGCGAAGGATCAGACCGTGGTGACTTGGTTGTGCCGCCCGTCCCACTCGCGGCGGACGAGGCCG
>CAMDMH010000636.1 GCA_945901835.1 Devosia equisanguinis
ATCCCGTTACCGCGCTCTACCCCTCGCCACCGTCACGCAACCCTCTCCCCGGCTCGCCACAGGCTGGCGCGGAGCGCCTTCGTTCTGTGGCCCTGACCTGCCTCACGTGGGCGGATGATCTCATGCACCAAGCTGAGTGACAAGCAGACTCTGGCCTGCATTCCTTTCTTAACTGGCGGCTTTCTGGTCCGCAGGCAGGCGGTGGACCGAATTCTGGCCCTGGTCTACGGTCAGCGCGGGCAGCGCTCCTGGCGCATCAAGTCGAAACAGCACGCAACACCGGTGAGGCGATGGCAAAGAAACGCATGGTGCTCGAAATCGGCATGGGCACCGACATCCGCGGCTCGGACTCGACCAAGGCCGCCTGCCGTGCCCTGCGGGATGCGCTCTGGCACAACTCGCTTTCGATTGCGCCGGCACTCGGCAAGCCGCTCGATGAGATGATCGTCGACGTGCACATCGGCGTGCCGCGTCCCGAGACCGTCGACAAGGCGGAGGTCCTGAAGGTGATGCCCTACGGCAAGGGCACCGTCACCGTCGTCGATGGCGGCCTCGAGATCCCCAACGACGAGGGCACCGGCAGCACGCTGATCGCCAACGCCTGCGCCGTCGTCAGCCTCGACATCGAGTGAAAGAGCCCAAAATGCCCAAGACCCGCGTGATACTCGAGCTCGGCACCGGCAACGACCTGCACGGCTCCAACTATACGACTGCGGCTTTGCGCGCGGTGCAGGATGCGCTGCATCATAGCTCGCTGTCGTTCGTGCGATCACTGAAGATCGACAAGACCAGGCTGGAGGTCGACGTCACCATCGGCGTGCAGCAACCCGATAAGGTCGACATCGAGAAGGTCCGTGCATCCCTTCCGATAGGCCGTGTCACGGTCAAGGCCGTCAAGGGCGGGCTCGATGTTCCAGATCCCGAGAACAACGATCCAGCCGTCATCGCCAGCGCCGCGATTGCCGTGCGCATCGACGTGCCGTGAGCACGCCGGTCGACCGGGGCGGCTGTCTTGCGCCGTGCAAATGCGATCAGCGCTTGCCCTGAAGGGCCCCTGAAATCAGTGCCGCTATGGCTCGTTCCTTGATGCTCTGCGGAGCATCGAGCGACATGCGCTTCAGTGCGGCATCGATGGTAGCGTCCTTGCCGCCTGCAGATGCCCCGCGCCAGAGCAACTGCGCGATTCCGAGAGGCGATGCGCTCTTCAGGGCACCCAAGGCCGGGATCAACGCCTGCTCCGTCTCCGTCATCTCGGTCCCGAGCGGAAACACCGGCAATAGACCGTCTCGGCGTGCAAGCCCCAAGGCAGCGCTGATCGCCTCGGGCGTATTATTCGATGCCGAAGCCGGAAGCCTGAACGACGCCCCGAGCTTTCCCGCGCTCGTCGCGTCTCGCTGCAGATCCGCCTGGAATCGGCTGTCGGCAATTGCGAGCATGGCCTCGACCACCTCGCGATCCGTCCGCCCGCGCACGTCGGCCACGCCGTATTCGGTGACGTAGACGTCGCGCAACTGGCGCGGGATGCTGGTGTTGGCATAGCGCCAGACGATGTTGGACGTGGCTTTGCCGCCGCCGGCCCCGCGTGTGGCGCGCGCCGCGATGATCGAACGCGCGCCGGGCAGCGCATGCGCCTGGACCACGAAATCGGATTGCCCGCCGATACCGCTGATCACGCGGCCGTCGTCGAGCGCATCGGAGGACGCCGCCCCGAGCAATGTGAGGATCAGCGCCGTATTGACGAACCGCGCATCACGACGCTGAGCGACCTTGGTCGACGTGTCGCCCGCGAGCGTATTCGTGAAAGATATTGCCGTCATCGCAATTTCCGCGAGTTCAGCCTCGGGCATCGAGCGCAATTCATCATAGAAGCTGCGGCTGCCCAGAAAGAACCCCGCATGCACGACCGCGCGGCCGTGGCTGGTCTCGACTTGCCGCTTCAGCACGCCGGCTCGCTTCAATGCGAGAAAGCCATCGACCAGCATCTCGCTGCAACCATAAAGCCCCTGATCGAACGGCGACAGCTCCGCGCCATCCGGCAGCTTCTCGCCGAGACGGGCCACGAGTGCGCGAAACTCCGCATTCCGCGTATGGCGCAGGACTAGCGCGTGGCACAAAGCATCCGCGAACGACCCGATGCCGATCTGCAGCGTCCCGCCATCCTTGATCAGCGTCGCCGCATGCAGCGCCATCGCATAGTCCGCGAGCGAGGCCGGCTCCTTCGGTGGCGCGAACAGTTCGAAGTGCGGCCGCACAGGATCGAGCAACATGTCGAGGTCGGTAGCCGGGATATCCGCGTCGCCAGTCATATAGGGAAGATTTTCGTTGATCTCGCCGACGGTCACGATCGGCTCGCCCGACCGCCGCCGCCGCTCGATGTATGGTTTGAGATCGAGCGCGATATCCGGATTGGACGACAGGCTCAACCGGGTACGGTCCTGCCCCGGCCGGGTCGCCATCAATTGCGCCAGCACGTTGACGCCCTCGCGCTCGAGATGCGCGGTGACGTGCGCATAGCTGAGGCTGGCGTAGCTCTGCTGCATCAGCGGATTGGACAGCCACTGCCCCGCCTGCAGGAAGAACTCGTGCACCTCGACATTGGCAGGAAGTGTGCCGCTCCTGATCGCTTCGACGTAGGCCAGATCGGGCCAGCTGCCGAACATCCGGTCGAGCAACGGCGCCACGAACCGGCGCTCTATGTCGCTCTTGTAGGCCGGCCGGACGAGACTGAGGCCCGTCATGATGCGCAGCTTGATCGAACGATCCGCCAGGGCCATCTGGTAGAGCGCATTGACGAGCAGGTTCGGTTTGCCGATGCCGACGGGAATGGCCATCACGATCCGGCGTCCCACGCGGTCGATGATCGCTTCTGCCGCGCGAATAGGAAGAGTGTGAACGGTCGGATCGGGCATGGCGCTCGCTGGGATGTCTGCCTGCGTCACTTCCAACTAACATGCTTCGCGGGGCGAAGCATAACTGCCGGCAACGTCGGCGCTCGCGAAATGATGCGGCGCAACAAATCAAGACGGTTTCACGAACTTCTCAACAAGCAATGTAATGAATTGTGACGGATGATCCTCGAACGTGCTAAAAGGCTTTCAATAGAAATCGCAGTAGCGCCCACTAGCAGCCTGTCGGACTGGATTCAAAGACTTGGACCCGCTGCGCGTTTTTGCTGGTTCGGGCGCGTTGCAAGCGCCTGTCGGCTCTCGGAGGGCCTGGCGGGGGCCGCGTTTGGCGC
>CAMDMH010000637.1 GCA_945901835.1 Devosia equisanguinis
CGTCACGTATCTGTTCGAAGGCAAGATCTTCCATCGCGACAGCCTCGGCACGGCGCTGCCGATCCGTCCGGGTGAGCTCAACCTGATGACGGCTGGCCGCGGCATCGTGCATTCGGAGCGTGAGACGACGGAGGCGAAATCGCGCACGCGGCGGATGTTCGGCATCCAGGCGTGGGCGGCGCTACCGAAAGAGAACGAGGAGGATGCACCCGCGTTCGAGCACTACGGGGTGGACGATCTTCCGCGCATCGAGGGCGAGGGTAAGCGCGTCCGCGTCATCATGGGCGAAGCATATGGGCGTCGATCGCCTGCGGGTTTCCCGCATCCGAGCTTCTATGCAGAAGCCGTGCTCGCGCCCGGCGCGGTGCTGCCGCTCGATCCCGACTACGACGAGCGCGCCGTTTATGTCATCAGCGGGCAGATCGACATCGCCGGCGTCACGTTCGAGGCGGGGCGTCTCCTCGTGTTCCGCCCGGGTGATCGCATTTCGATCCTCGCCTTGTCGAACGCGCGGTTGATGCTGCTCGGCGGCGAGCCGATGGACGGGCCGCGGCACATCTGGTGGAACTTCGTGTCGTCCTCGAAGGATCGCATCGACGCGGCGAAGGCGGACTGGCGCGCGGGCAAGTATCCGGTGGTGCCAGGCGACGACAAGGAGTTCATCCCGCTGCCGGGGTGAACGGGTTTGCATGAGCTTACATGCATGGGCCGGCAATTGTCGTCCTCGATCCGAGCCCCTAAGGTCGTGCTGCCAGCGACGCCCCGGGGAGGATGACGAATGATGAAGGCCAAGATCGGCTATCTGCTGCCCACGCGCGAGCAGATCATGCAGGGACGCAACGAGGCCGCGCCGCTGCTGCGGTTGGCGGAAAAGGCGGAAGACCTCGGCTTCGATTCGGTCTGGGCCGGCGACTCGCTGCTCGCGCGTCCGCGGCACGAACCCTTGACGCTTCTCGCAGCCGTAGCCGGGCGCACGCGCCGCGTGAACATCGGCACCGCCGTGCTCGTCGTGCCCATTCGCAATCCCGTGCTGATGGCGCACCAGATCGCCACGCTCGATCAGGTCAGCGACGGCCGCGTGCTGATCGGCGTCGGCGCGGGCATCGACACGCCCAACGTCCATGCCGAGTTCGAGGCCGCCGGCAAGACATTCGAGAAGCGCTTCGGCACCATGCTCGAAGCCGTACGCCTGATGCGCAAACTGTGGACCGGCGAGGAAGTCACCTGGGATGGCCGCTGGAAGGTGCACGGGGGCAAGCTCGCCCCCAAGCCCGTGCAGCCGGGCGGTCCGCCGATGTGGGGTGGCGGCTCGGCGCCGGCCTCGCTGTCGCGCGCAGCGAAGCACTTCGACGGTTGGTTCCCGACCGGCCCCGCCGATGCGGCCCTATGGGGCAGCAAGTGGGAGAGCGTGAAGGCCGAAGCGCGCGGCCACGGCCGCAACCCCGACACCATGACCGGCGCGCTCTACCTGACGATCTCGGTCGCCGACAACGCAGAGAAGGCCGAGGAAAACCTGATGGCATATCTCAACAACTACTACGGCGCGCTGGGCCCGAAGATGCGCGCGGGCGAGGCCTGCTATTCAGGCCCGCCCGAAGGCACGGGACGCTGGCTCAAAGGGTTCATCGACGCCGGCGCCAGCCATCTCGTGCTCCGCTTCGCCGGCGACCACGACCGCCAGATGGAGACCGTCTCCAAGATGCGGCGTGAGTTGGGGATTTGACGGAGGTCCAGGGAGCCTGATGCTCATGACCGGAGCGAGGAGATGTGGGCGGCAGCTTGCCCCTTCGTTCGTCGGGTACGCCTGCTTACCGTCCGATCCCGCCCGCAAAAGAACCATTGGAGCACGTCGACGTGAAGGGCACGTGCCATCCTCCAACGCCGCCGGTCCCGCCTCCCGCTTCGAGTAAGCTGCCCTCGCTCTGCCCACTGCCTGTGAAGTCAGGGCAATTGCCCTCAAACGCTCGGCCCGCCTTGCAGGCCGAAGCGTTGCTTTATGCGGCGGAAGAGGGCGTCGCGCACGCCGCGGTAGGCGGCAAGGACCTGCTCGCGGCTGCCCTGACCGATCATGATCGAGGCGTCGAAGGTCGGCCAGTATTCGACGTCGACCGCGAAGGTGCGGGTCAACTCCAGCGCCTGATGGTGCGCCTCGGGCGACAGCGACACGATCAGGTCGAACGAGGTGTCGTGCAGCTCGGAGATGGTGGTCGGCGCGTGGTGGCTGACGTCGATTCCGATCTCGGCCATCACTTCGGTGACGAAGGGATCGGGCGTGCCGCGACGGACGCCGGCGGATACCGCATAACAGCGGCGGCCGGCGAGATGGCTCAGGATGGCAGCGGCCATCGGCGAACGCACGGCGTTCATCGTGCAGGCGAAGAGGACCGCAGGCGGCAATTCCGCCGCCGGCCTTCCTCGTGCCTCACCAAACCCCGCCTCCACGCCCTCATCCCTTCCAGTGCAGCGCGCAGATGAGCGTGAACAGCCGCCGGGCCGTGTCGTGGTCGATCGCGATCTTGTCCTTCAGCCGCTCGGTCAGGAGATGGCTGCCTTCATCGTGCAGGGCGCGGCGCCCCATGTCGATCGACTGGATGCGCGAGGGCGGCGCGGAACGGATCGCGTCGTAATAGGTGTCGCAGACGATGAAGTAGTCCTTGATGATGCGGCGCAGCGACGTCAGCGAGAGCATGTGGCGGACCTCGCCCTCGCTGCGTTCGGCCGTGATCGCCATGACCAGCCGGTCATCGGCGATCGCGAGCGACAGCGAATAGGGTCCGTCGTCGCGGCCGACCACGGCGAAGACGTTCTGGTCGATCAGATCCAGAATCGCGACCTCGCGCTCGTGGTCGATGTTGCTCGAGCCGCGCGCGATCGAGCCTTCGTCGAGGCGGACGGCGACGAGGTGGTTCGTCGACGGCAGGGACGGCGGCGCGGCGGGATCGGCCATGACTACACTCGAAGGCTACCTTCAGACAACGTGCGCAGGCGAACGAAGCAGCGCGGCAGCGGGGCCGGCCTCATGAAGAAAGTTTGGCACTCCGGATCTCCACCGAGCGGCGGTGCGCTTCGAGCCCTTCGGCGCGGGCGAGCGCCATGGCCGCTGGCGCCAGTGCCGCCAGCGCCTTCGCATCGAGCCGCAGCATCGAGGTGCGCTTCATGAAGTCCAGCACGCCCAGCCCCGACGTGAAGCGCGCACTGCGGGCGGTCGGCAGGACGTGGTTGGAGCCCGCCACGTAG
>CAMDMH010000638.1 GCA_945901835.1 Devosia equisanguinis
TATGGCGCGCACTTCCAGCGCGTCAGGACGCTGCTTGAGCGATATCGGGATCTCGCTGGTGGCAAGCTGCGGCTGTCGTTCATCGGGCCGCAGGCGTTCTCCGACGAGGAGGATCGCGCTGTCGGGTCCGGGCTCAAGGGCATCAGGCTCAACTCAGAAGGCGACATGGCCTATTTCGGTCTCGTCGCGACCAACACGACCGACAATGTGGAGCGCATCGATTTCTTCGCGCCGGAGCGCGAGCGCTTCCTCGAATATGATCTGACCAAGCTCATCAACGGGTTGTCGAACCCGAAGAAGAAGGTCGTGGCGATGATTACCGGGCTGCCGCTCGAAGGGGGCCCCGGCAACCAGATGACGCGCGGGCACCCGCAGCCGCCGTGGGCGATCCTCGGCCAGATCCGCGAGTTCTTCGAGCTCAGGACGCTGCAGCAGGACGTGAAGGAGATTCCATCCGACGTCGACACGCTGATGCTCGTCCAGCCGAACGGGCTGACGCCCGAGGCAGCACTCGCGGTCGATCAGTTCGCGCTCAAGGGCGGGCGCATCCTGGCGTTCATCGATCCCGTGCCCGAAATCGCGCGGGTGTTCTCGATGGGCCGCGACGTGCCCCCGGCGGCTGAGTTCGCCAAGCTGCTCAACGGCTGGGGCATCACGATCGACACCGCCAAGGTCGCGGCCGACATCGCACAGGCGCGCCGCGTCCAGTTCGGCGGCGGGCAGGGCCAGCAAGGCTCGGTCACCGAGTATGTGGTGTGGCTCAGCCTCGACAAGCGGGCGCTGGAGGCCAACGACAGCGTGGTTGCCAACGTCGAGACGATCAACTCGGCGAGCATGGGCTCGCTCGGCGTTGCCGAGAAGTCGAGCCTCAAGCTGCAGCCGATCCTGCAGACGACCGAGCGCGGCGCGCTCGTCGACGCCGATAAAGTGAGCATGCGACCCGATCCGCTCGGCTTGCTGCGTGGCTATCAGCCCGGCGGCAAACGTCTGGTATTGGCCGGCCGCTTCAACGGTGACGTTCGCACGGCATTCCCGAACGGTATCGAGCCGCCGGCCGAGCCCAAGGATGTCGAGAAGAAGGACGAGGCTAAGGAGGGCGAGAAGAAGGACGACGCGGCGGTCAAGGCCGAGGCGGAGAAGAAGGCAGCGGAGGCCAAGCCCAAGGGCACGCCGCCCGCCATCACGACCGGCAAGCTCAACGCCATCGTGATCGCCGACACCGACATGCTGCACGACCAGTTCTGGGTCGACGAGCGCGACTTCCTCGGCCAGAAGATCCAGATTCCGCTCGCGCACAACGCGGTGCTGGTGGTCAACGCCCTGGAAAATCTCACCGGCGGCGAAGCGCTGCGCGACCTGCGCGGACGCGGCGTGAAGCCACGGCCGTTCACCGTGGTCGACGAGATCAAGCGGGATGCCGAAAAGCAGTTCCGCGAGAAGGAGCAGACGCTGCAGACGAAACTCAAGGAGACCGAGCAGAAGCTGCAGGGGATCCAGCAGAAGGGCGAGGGCGGCAATATCATCTTGTCCGACAAGGACCGGGAGACGATCGAGAAGTTCCGCACGGAGATGCTGGGCACCCGGCGCGAGTTGCGTGACGTCAAGCTCGCACTCAACCAGGACATCGACCGGCTGGGCGCGACGCTGAAGTTCATCAATATCGCGGCGGTGCCGCTGTTGATCGGATTGGGCGCGATCGGTCTCGCCATCATGCGGCGGCGGTCGGACCGGGCAGCTCGCAGGGAAAGAGCCAAGTGATGACACCGAAGCAGTTCACCGGATTGACCCTGGCGGCCGTGGCCTCTCTTGCACTAGCGGCCGTCGTGCATTCGCGGGCCGACAGCTGGTCCACGGGCGCGGCCACTGGCATCAAGCTGCTGCCGTCGCTGCAGCGGGACATGCCGCAGCTTTCCACGATCACTATGAAGCAGGGGGCGCAGTCGATCACTCTCGAACGCAAGGGTGAGGCCTGGTCGCTGAAGGACCGCGGCGGCTATCCCGTTCAGGGCGACCGTGTCCGCGCGCTGCTGCTGCGGCTGGCGGATGCCGAACTCGTCGATCGCAAGACGCGCAATCCCGAGCGCTTCTCGGTGCTCGAGCTCGAGGACCTCACGGCGAAGGACGCGAAGTCGCGTCTGCTTGCGCTTGCCGACGACAAGGGCAAGCCGCTGGTGGAGCTGTTGATCGGCAAGAGGAGCGTCGAGCAGTTCGGCGCGGGCAAGGGCGGCACCTACATCCGCCGTCCCGCCGAAAAGGAGACGTGGCTGGTCAACTCCGAGATCGAAATCAACCCCGCCGTCAACACGTGGGTCGATACGACGATCTTCGAAGCGCAGATCGCGCAGGTAAAGCAGGTCGATATCGACCTAGGCAGCGAGAAGTTCTCAGTACTTCGTGCGTCCGGCAAGCCCGCGAACAAGGACGCTTATGCATTCGCCGGCGGCCTTCCCGACGGCAAGAAGCTGAAGTCCGATTACACGCTCGAGGATCTCGTCAACGCGTTCGCGCGCGTCGAGCTGGAAGACGTGCGCAAGCCGGTGGCGCCCGCTGCAGGTGCCAGCGCTCCGATGACCGCTGTTTACGAGATGGAGAATGGCGGGAAGATCACCATGAAGGTGCGCACCGACGGCGATGCGCGCTGGGCGATGGTCGAGGCGACTGGCGAGGGCGACGCGAAGTCCGCGACTGATGCTGTCAACGCGAAGGCGGCCGGCTGGGAGTTCAAGCTCCCGAGTTGGAAGGCGGAGCAGATCTTCAAGAAGCAGGCGGATCTCGTCGAGGACGTGAAGAAGTGAAGGTGTGCCAAGCGCCATGGAGATGCATGGCCCACGCCCACTGCTTCGTACTTCTTGAAGTTGGCGACTTGTGCAAGGGGCGGGCTATCTGGCTCGCCCTTGATCTTTTGTGGCTCTCCAGTATTCGAGCACCAGGGAATTCTGTTGCGAATCTGTAGCATCGCAGTATCGCGTCAAGCATGTGATACCGTCGGCCCTAAGTTCCTATTCGTGGAATCCACGGATAGGAACATAGTGATTTGATCCGTCCAGTCTCGGCCTTGAGTCGATTCCAGGCGGTGCAGGCGGCGTCAACGATGGCGTCGTAGTCGTCGTGGAGACGGTGCGAGAGGAAGCGTGCCTTCAGGTGTAGCCAGAGGCGCTCGACCGGGTTCAGCTCAGGCGAGTAGGGCGGCAAGGGCACCAGCGTAATGTTGGCTGGCACGATGAGGCCGCTCGATC
>CAMDMH010000639.1 GCA_945901835.1 Devosia equisanguinis
CACCCCCGGCACGTCTGGCGCCAATGGCGTGGCCCTCACGTCGGACAGTCCAATCGCCGTCGCGCCAATGAATACATGTCGCCCCTCGATTTCCTTCCGCGCGAAGCTTCCATCCAAGACATCCGCCGCTGAGATCGTGCGGCGCGGATCGGCTGGGGCGAAGCGCATCCACATTTCGCCGTCGGGATCCACGGACAGCGCATGCTGGCCCACGCGTACCGCTTCGATGGCGGGTGTCGGCTCCGTGCTCTGCCGCGTCTGAGCCGATCGCACCATTATGGTCGTTTCGCCTAACCCCAGGCGTAGCGCCTCGAGCGTCAAGGAGGGGTAGACTTGGCCTCCAATGCCGACAAGAACCGGCACCCGGCGTACGATCTGGTCGCGTTCGGGGAACCAATTCACTGCGCCCATTCCCGCCGCCGCATCGGCAAGCAGCGGAATGGGCAGTACGCCTGCCGGAAAAGTTCGGACCGAAGATATCGGCGGCGTGCCTACGGCGGCCAGAGCCGCTTTCGGAGGCGGCACCAGTCGGTTGCCGCGTCGATCTCCGACGAGAGCGATCGCGGTCCGCGAATTTCCGATCGCAGCCGCTAGTCGTGCATCCCCGCCGGCGTGCGGTTGATCCTGTGTAGATTCCGCAAAGCGGTCCGTCTCTGCGAAGACGAGGTCGATCGCGATGGACTTCGCACCAGCCTCATGGAGTCGAGTGACGAGGTCGGAAACGACGTGGCGGGACCACGGCCACTGGCCGAAACGCCCTAGCGAAGCCTCGTCGATCGCTATGACCTTTACCGGGAAGCTCGGATCCGCTTGTCGTGGTGCCGCGAACTGCCAGCCGTCAAAGATGGCGAAGCGAAATGTCGATAGCGGAGTTGGATCGGCGGCACGTAACAGCAGGGAGGCAAGCACCAGCCCGACCGGCACGAGGGTCGCCGCGCGCAGGCTTGCGAAGGTATGTGGTCGCGTCCAGGCCATTGAGCAAACTACCAATACCACGAGAGCCTTGCAGCCCTAAGGCGAACTCGTGGGCTGTGATGCCAGCGCAATTTCGGTGTGGCGCGCTCAGGGTAAGCGGGCTTCGCCAAAAGCCAATATGTCAACGAGGAAGCTCGGCTGTTCAAGTCGCGCCATCCCGATCGCCCCGTGATTCCTGCCATCATTGAGGGCACGCCGCCTCGGATTATCCCGCTGGCCGAGGATCGGTATCATCATTTGACCCCTCTCAGCACGCAAAACCGACTCCTTCAAGTTGGCGAGAACGCGAGTGTAATGATTAGCTTGCTCGGAGCAAAGCGGGGTCACTCGTCGAAGCCGGTCTTCCATTTGACCCCACGCCGATCCACAAGTCGAGGAACGGATCTCGAACGAGTCAGCTCGAACGAGTCAGCTTGTCGCTCGACAGGGTGCGTGCAAGCCTCAGCCTACGTCCGGAGCGTTCGGGCCAATAGCGACACAAGCCAGACACGGATCATCAGACGGCATGTGCTTTTTGTGCCAGCCAATAGCCAGCTCGCAGCGCAAATGTTGCTGCACTGCAATCAGATCGGGCCGAATTCAAACAGTGAACGGTCGGTCTCGGGTGATGATCGTTCGGCGTCGTGCATATCGATCTCAGGCCGCTTCCGAGCGAGACTGACTCGAACCGGTCGTGGTGCCGATGCTCAAAACCCATGTTGTAAATCTGCAGAATACGGAGACGAGCGACGTGTGCATCTCGCAGCCCAACTGACAGTGCGAGCTCAGCACCGAGCATCTTAATGCGATCAAGTTCCGTGCCACCCCACGCCTTTGCGCAATCAACGACACACTGGCGCCATGCCTATCTCCCTAGCGCCCGCAGACCTTAAAGCGCCGCGAGTGCCGCAAGACGAGCCGGTTGGCTGAAGACGACTGGCGTCGAAACATCGGGAGCTCGTTGTAGTCCCCGCCAGGTTGATCGCCGGAATTTGCCATTCTCATGATCGACAGACCCCAGTTCATGCTCCAGAAGCAATATGCTTTCGTGTTTAGCTTGCCTCGATTTTCATCCGCACCTCAGGCATTTTGAACTGCTCGATGTGCGGGGAGTCGCCGTCGAGTTCTAGCGGTGGCCTTGGCCGCTAAACGGTTTGCTGCCCTATGGCCATAGCAGCCGCGGTAGCAGTGCCGGATACCAGTTGGTCGGCGACATCCAGTCGAACAGCATCACCTGCACCGCGAGCCCGCAAGCGGCGTAGCAGATCGCCAGTGGCCAGCTGTATTTGCCCCAAACGAGGAGATAGAGGAACATGAATAGCGGCAGTGCCACATGCTGCCCGACCAGAACCGTTAGGACCACGACGCCGATCAGCCAGCCAAAAAAGTAGATCGTCCGGCGCAGCTCGCCACCGTCTGCCATCGCCCGCGCGGGGGCAGCCGCAGCGCTCCGCACGGAGACAGCGTCCTGCACCACAGCCCACGCGCACAGCGCCAGCGCCGGCACGCCGAAAGCCAACGGAAAAAGCTTAACCTTCATCGGCCAATCGAGGGCGGTCACGACCGCAGCGCCGAGTAATACACACAACGCAAGGCTCAGGCCGAGCGATAGCCTGGCATCGCCAGCGTCGGCATCGGAGACCTGGGGCGTATCCCCATTGCCCTTCGCCACCATCTGCGAGCGGACTGCCATGACGAGGCTGAGCACGATGACGGCGGTGATGAAGAGCACGATCGGCCGCAGCAGGAATTCGAGCCCGTAGGCGCTCATCGAGAGATGTAGCGCACTCTCCATGATGCGGCCCAGGATCAGGCCGAGCACTAGCGGCGCTCGAGGCCAGCCACCAGTCTTCATGATCACGCCGACGATACCGAACACGATCAGCGTGATCCAGTCGCCGATATCGCTCGATGTCGTCCACGCGCCGATTAGCACGAAGAAGGTGATGCCGGGCAGCACGAGGTGCGGAGGGATGAAGATGATGCGCTGCAGCTGGTTGGCCCACGCCATCAGAAGAAGGGCTGCAATGATGTTCGCGAAGATCAGCGCCCACATCATTGAGAAGGTGATGTGGAGCTTGGTCGACAGCATCTCAGGGCCGGGCGTAAGGCCCTGGACCAGAAAGGCGCCAAGCAGGATCGCCATCGGCGCGCTGCCGGGAATGCCGAACGCGAACGTCGGCACGAGGTCGCCGCCCTTGACCGAGTTGTTGGCCGCCTCCGGCGCGATCACACCCCGCACGTCGCCCTTGCCGAACTGGCTCTTGTCCTTGGCGCTCT
>CAMDMH010000640.1 GCA_945901835.1 Devosia equisanguinis
TCGTCGAGGCGGGCGTTTCAGCCGGTGCTGGATGGCTGGGTGTGGTGGCTGTCATCGTGTCAGCTCGAGTGGGCGGCACGCGGGGCCGCGGCGAGGGATGCAAAGCGGGGCAGAAAGCCAGGCTGCTCGGCGGCCAAGCGATGCAGCAATGCGGCTGTCAGAACGAGGCTTGCGAGGAAGCCGGTCGGCACGCTGAGCGGTGGGAACATCATGATGAGCGCGTTTACGGCGAGGATCACGATCAGATCGCGCTGCGGGATTTCGGTGGAGGTGGCACTGGTCGCGATCGCGTGGCGCAGCATGAACGCCTGCGCGAGCGTCCGCATGGTGAGGTCGTAGTGGAACGCATAGGGCGACACGAGCACGGCCGATGCGAGCAGGATGCCTGATTTGAGATCGTGCGAATAATCCTGCCTGTCGGGGCGGCGCCACAGCCACCACGTCAGGGCAACCGTCGCGCAGGCGAGTGCAGCTTGTGCGGTGAGCGCGATGTGCGCGGAAACTCCGAAAGTGTGCAGGAACCCGAACAGGGATTGCATCTTGTAGGCGGCGCCATTGGTGTCAGCGAGTGCGAAGGCGCCGAATTTCGACAGCGACGCTGCGAAGGCGAGCCATGGTTCCGTACCGTAAGCGACGACCGAGGCGAGCAGTACGGCGATTGCCGTGAAGGCTGCCGAGGCGATCGTGCGGTAGTGGCCGGAGGCCAGCAGTGCGACGGGCACAAGTAGTCCGAGGTGCGGCTTGAACGCGAGCAGGCCGAACATGGCGCCGGCGAGGATTGGGCGTGCAGGCAACCAGAGCAGGCCCGCGGCGAAAAGGGTCGCTGCCAGCGCGCCGGTCTGGCCGACGACGAAATTCCAGAACGGTGGCACCGTCGCGAGCATCCAGAGGGCTGCTTCCGGGCGGCCGATGATGCGCCACGCGAGCAATCCAAAGGGAATGAGGGTGAGCAGGCCGAACAGGACGAGGGACGCTGCGAACGGAAGCGAGGACAACGGCGACAGCGCGAGAAGGAACGAGGGCGGGTATGAGAACTGGAGCGGGCTGTGCGGCGTTCGCTCCATCGCCTCGCCCATGCGGTCGGCATGCGCCTGCCAGTCGTAGGCTTGGGCTGGGCGGCCCTCGGCGGCGAGTTTACCGGCGCTCCAGAGGCTCAAATGGTCGGTGAGTTGCGGGCGGCCGTGCTGGTCGAGCACCATCCCCTGAGGACCGCGCGCTTTGTTGATGAAGCCCGCGACATAAGCGAAGGCGAAAATCGCGCATACAAAAGTGATCAGTGGAGTACTCACGCCAACACCCCCCGGATGATGGCGGGGATGATCGCAGACTGCGATTTAGGCGGGGTTAAGGATGACAGTCCGGCCCGGGCCATCGTGTAACGCCAGCCGCACCGTAACCGGCAGGCGACGGGTAGAGCGATTTGAAGCGGCAAATGCAGATGCTGGTTGAACTGGGAGCGGCAATCCTGTCTATTCAACTGTAGGTTGTATCGATTCGGGGCAGCCAATGATGACGCCACGGTTCCTTCCGGCGGGAGATTGCGCGCTGACGATCGAGCTCGGCGACACTGCTCAACTCGGCCTCAGCCTGCGTATTCAGTCGCTCTGCCAGCGGATCTTACAAAGGTCACTCGCGGGGATCGTCGAGGTCGTGCCGGCTTTGCGGTCGTTGACGGTGCACTACGATCCATGCCGGATCTCGGCCGCCCAACTCCGCGTTGCTCTGCTTCCGCTCGTGATGGAGGCCGCTGCGGTGTCGCCGAAGGATTTCGACGCTTCCGACGAGGAGGTGCCGCCAGCAGTACGCAGATGGTCGATACCAGCCTGCTATGAGCCCGAGCATGGGCAGGACGTCGGAGAGATCGCCGCGGCGAGCGGGCTTTCGCCCTGGCAGGTAACGGCGCTTCACGCCTGTGTTTCCTAGCGTGTGCTGATGCTCGGTTTCATGCCGGGGCATCCCTACCTCGGCGATCTGCCGCCACCGTTGCGAATTCCGCGCCGCAAGACCCCGCGGACGTCGGTGCCGTCCGGATCGATCGCGATCGCGACGTCGATGTGCGTGATCTATCCCATCGTCAGCCCTGGCGGCTGGCACATCATCGGGCGGACACCGGTTCGGTTGTTCGATCCGGAACGGGCAGAGCCTTCGTTGCTGGCCCCGGGCGACGAGATCCGTTTCAGCCCGATCTCGTCGGCAGAACTCGCCGGACTTCGAGATGCGGCCGGTCGCGGTGCGTGGTCGCCGGAGCCCGAGTGGATCGGGGGCGGCGTTTGAAGCTCGCTCGGGCGGGCGCGCTCGTCGTCGTGCGTCCGGGCTTCAGTACGACGGTTCAGGATTGCGGGCGGTCAGGGTGGCAGCGCTTCGGCGTTCTTGTGTGCGGCGCGCTCGACCGGGTGGCATTGGCGGCGGCCAATATCATCGTGGGCAATCGGCCGAGCGAGGCTGCCCTAGAGTGTCTCTACCAAGGATGCGAGGTGGAAGTTGCCGCGGAAAGCGTGCGGCTCGCGGCAGCGGGCAGTGGCGCTTTCCTCGAGGTGGTGGATGCGGATGGCCTGATATGCGCACGCGTCAACAGCTTGGAGAGCGTGACCGTTGCGTGTGGCGAACGCGTGCGCTTGCGAATCGCGGGGCCTTCGGTTTCGGCGTACCTCGCCGTCGAGGGTGGGCTCGACTTGCCCGAGGTGCTCGGAAGCCGCTCGACCTATGTGCGCGCCGCGCTGGGCGGTTTTGAAGGACGAGCGCTGCGGGTGGGAGATGTTATTCCGCTCATGCGCCGCGAAGCCCTGCCGCGGGACGAAGTCCGGCTTCCCGGTATCGACCTGCTGCCGCTGTCCAAGGTGCGCATCGTCGCTGGTCCGCAAGACGATCTGTTTCGCGACGATGCGTTAGCGACGTTGACAGCACAGTCCTACACAGTGCGGCCGGCTTCCGATCGCATGGGGCTTCGGTTGTCGGGCGGGAAGCTCGCGCATCTCGCAGGAGCGGATATCGTTTCAGACGGAATCGCGCCAGGGGCTATCCAGGTTCCCGGAGACGGAATGCCGATCGTGATGCTCGCCGACCGTCAGACGACGGGCGGCTACACGAAGATCGCAACGGTGATTTCGGCGGACCTTCCGGGACTCGGTCGGCTCGGACCCGGCGCCGATGTTGGCTTCGAGATCGTCGGGCTCGATGTGGCGGAGGCGTTGGCACGGTCGCTCTCCGCCGAGATCGCGGGGTGGCCGGAACGG
>CAMDMH010000641.1 GCA_945901835.1 Devosia equisanguinis
CAGGGGGGAGGAGAAAAGGAACTGATATGGCGCACGATATCTTGGAGAACAGCGGATTTTCCGCGGATCGCAAGCTGAAGATCGTCGGGACGAACCCGATCAAGCACGACGGCTGGGACAAGGTGACGGGGGCTGCAAAGTTCTCGTCCGACATCGTTCTGCCCGGCATGCTGGTGGGCAAGGTGCTGCGGAGCCCGCATCCGCATGCGATCATCAAGTCGATCGACACCTCGGCGGCCGAGAAGCTCGCGGGCGTCAAGGCGGTCGTCACGCGGTCCGACTTTCCGGAGATCAAGGAAGGCACGCCCTACGGCGACATGACCCGCATGGTGATCGCGCGGGAGAAGGTCTACCACGAGGGCCATGCGGTCGCGGCGGTGGCGGCCACGTCGGAGAGCATCGCCAAGCGCGCGCTGAAGCTGATCAAGGTCGAGTACGAGGTGCTGCCGCACGTCATCGATCCGGTCGAGGCGATGCAACCCGGCGCGCCGATTCTGCATCCCTATATGCGCACCAAAGGCGCCAAGCCCGGCGACACCAAGGTCTGGGCCGACAAGGCCAGCAACGTCGTCGAGCGCTACGAGCTCGGCGTCGGTGACGTGGCCAAGGGGTTCGCCGAGGCGGAGGTGATCGTCGAGCACGTCTATGACACCAAGCCGATGCATCAGGGCTATATCGAGCCGCAGTCGTGCGTCGCCACGGCGTCCGAGGAAGGCGAAGTCGAGCTTTGGTGCTGCACGCAGGCGCCGTTCGTCTATCGCGACCGGCTTTCCGAAATCCTCAAGCTGGACAGCTCGAAGATCAAGGTGCAGCAGTCGGAACTCGGCGGCGGCTTCGGCGGCAAGACGGCGTTCTATGCCGAGCCGATCGCCATTCAGCTCGCCCGAAAGGCGCGGCGGCCGGTGAAGATCACCTTCACGCGCTCGGAAGTGTTCAGGGGAACAGGGCCGGTTTCGGGCACGCAGTCGCGGATCAAGATCGGCTGCCGCAAGGATGGCACGATCACGGCGGCGGAAGCCGAGCTGGTGTTCCAGACCGGTCCTTACTCGGGCTCGGCTTTCACCAACGCCCCGCAGGCGATGTTCACGCGCTACGACTTGCCGAACGTCAAGACGGTTTCGTACGAGGTCGTTTCGAACCGTCCGAAGGTCGCTTCGTTCCGCGCGCCTTGCGTCCCGCAGGTGGTGTTTGGCGTCGAGGATGTGCTGAGCGAACTGGCGACCAAGATCGGGATGGACCAGATCGAGTTCCGCCTCAAGAACGCGATGGCGGACGGCGCCACAACGATCTATGCGGAGAAGTTCGGCAAGATCGGCTTCATCGAGACCTTGGAAGCGGCGAAGAACTGCGAGCACTACAAGTCGCCGGTGCCGAAGGGCTGCGGCCGCGGCATCTCGACGGGGTTCTGGTTCAATCGTGGCGGCGAGACGTCTTCGTCGCTGCAGGTCGCGCCCGACGGATCGGTGACGATCACGCTCGGCACGGCCGACGTCGCGGGCTCGCGCATCTCGATCTCGATGATGGTGGCCGAAGAGCTCGGCATTCCCGTCGACAAGGTGCGCGCGGTACTTGCCGACACGCATCAGCTCGGCTTCAATCGCGTGACGGCCGGCAGCCGCACGACGTTCAGCCAGGGCGTTGTGCTGGTCGATTGCTCGCGCAAGGTCATCAAAGAGATGTCGGCGCGGGCGGCTGGGATCTGGAAGGTGCCGGAAGAAGGCGTGACGTTCGAGAACGGCATGTTCCGGCCGGCGAGCACGAACGTCGGCGAGTTCAAGCCGCTGTCGATCGCCGACATCGCCAAGCAGACGACCAACACTCAAGGCGCTATCGCGGCGCGTTCCGACATGAACGTTACGGGCGCGGGGCCTGGCTTCGGCTGCCACATCGTCGACGTCAAGGTCGACGAGGAAACCGGCTTTACCGAGATCGTCCGCTACACGGTGGTGGAGGATGCGGGCAAGGCGATCCATCCGCTGCAGGTGGAGGGGCAGTTCCAGGGCGGTGCGGTGCAAGGCATCGGCTGGGCGCTGAACGAAGAGTACATCTTCGGTGCTGACGGCAAGCTGCAAAACCCGGGCGTCCTCGACTACCGAATGCCGGTCGCTTCCGACGTGCCGAACATCGATACGATCATCGTTGAGGTGCCGAACCCGAAGCATCCGTACGGGCTTCGCGGCGTTGGCGAGGTGCCCGTGGTGCCGACGATGGCTGCGATCGCGAACGCCATCGGCAACGCGATCGGCATCCGGCCGCGCTCGCTCCCGATGTCGCCGCCGCGGCTGTTGAAGCTGATGAAGGAGAAGGGTGGGAAGGGCTGAGGAAAGGCTCGTCGGTCCGAAGTTTCGAGTGGGGCAGGTCCGATTGGATCTGTCCCATTTTTTCTTGGGTGCGTGCCGATCAATAGTGCTGGTGATGCGTGGGTAAGGGATCGAGTTCGGTCTGATGGGTCGTCAAAGTGGCGTAAGCGTCGGTGAACGTGGGGTTGCCGGCATCGGCCGGAGTTCCTGTTTCGATTGGGCATGACATGGCCAGATCGGCTTCGGGCAGAGCTTTCTCGACTTCGATGCTCGGGAGCGGGGGGAGCAAGCCCTGCTGGATCATGGCGATATCGAAGCCGGTTCCGATTGCGAGGCTGTCCATCAGCCGGTTACCTTCCGCGTCTCGGAATGTCATGGCCGATGCGTCTGCGACCTCGATCAATTCGGAAAGCTCAACTTCGCTCATGCCTGTGCTGAGGTCGATTTCGGTCGGTTCGATCGCTTCCGGCATCTGACATTCTCCTCGATTGCGACCGCCGCACTTTGCTGCCAGTTTCGCGTGCTCACATTTTAGTTTCACGGTCCGTCTGTCTGTTCCCGGCGGTACATCCGGGATCGAGACCGGGGCCCATATTGGGAATTGCGGATCGCGGTTGGCGATGGTGCGTAAAGGTGAGAGGTCCCATGTCCATCGGTTTCGAAGCTGTCCTCGGCGCGGGATTGCTCACGATCGGGTTCCTGATGAGCCGCTGGGCGTCGCGCTACGACGTCAAGAGCTGGCTCACGGATGCCATGTGGCGCTTCATCTTCCGTAAGGGCTGGAAGCAAGCCGGCGATGCGGACATCAAGCAGGTGCTCGATGCCGACGGTGAATTGCGCCGGCAGATCTCGGAGAAGACCGATGCGTTCAAGGCCGATGCGGCGCGGATCGGGAAGACGCGCGCTGCAGCCAAGCATGGTGCGCTTTTT
>CAMDMH010000642.1 GCA_945901835.1 Devosia equisanguinis
GCATCCTACGAATGGCGCTTCAATCGCCGCTTCGATCTGGCCAAGAACATAGAGCGCCTCGCCCGCGTTGCGGTCGCAACCGCGCCACGACCCTACCGGTCGATCGCCGCGGTCAGGCCGGCAGAGGTGATGACGGGGTAATCACGAGAAGGGTTGGCCCCCACGACTATCCCTCCTTCGGCCGCAGGCCGAGGACGCGACCGCGTCCCGGCGCCAGTGCGCCGCCCTTCGGAGCGCCAAGGCCGATAGGCCTGATGCGGCGCGTGAGAGAAATCAAGTCTCGACCTTGAACAGATCCTTCTGATCGGACTTCTTCACGTCGATCAGGTGCCACGGCAAGCCTTGCTTGCCGATCTCGTCCATGAACGGCTTCGACGGCAGTTGCTCGACGTTGAATACGCCCTTTCCGCCCCAATGACCTTGGAACAGCATCATCGCGCCGACGACCGGCGGCACGCCCGTCGTGTAAGAGACGGCCTGCGCGCCCGTTTCCTTGTAGCACTTCGCGTGATCGCAGACGTTGTAGAGCATCGCCCGCTTCTCTTTCCCGCCCTTCTTGCCGGTGAAGATGCAGCCGATCGAAGTGCGCCCCTTGTAGTTCTCGCCGAGCGATGACGGCGGCGGCAGCAGTTCCTTCAGGAATTCCATGGGGATCACGGGATTGCCCTTGTACATGACGGGATCGATCCGCGTCATGCCGACGTTCTGCAGCACTTCGAGGTGCTTGATGTAGTTGTCCGAGAACGTCATCCAGAACCGGATCTGCTCGAGCCCCTTGATGTTGAGGACGAGGCTCTCCTCCTCCTCGTGATAGATCAGGTAGCTCTTGCGCGGGCCCACCTCCGGGTAGTCGACCATGCACGAGATCGACAGCGGATCGATGTCGATCCACTTGCCCTTCTTCCAGTACTTGCCGCGCTGCGTGACCTCGCGCAGGTTGATCTCGGGATTGAAGTTCGTCGCGAATGCCTTGCCGTGGCTGCCGTCGTTGCAGTCGACGATGTCGATCTGGTTGATCTCGTCGAACAGGAACTCCTGCGCGTATGCGCAATAGATGTTCGACTGGCCGGGATCGAACCCGCAGCCCAGGATCCCCATTATGCCCTTCTTGGCGAACCTCTCGTGATACGGCCACTGCCACTTGTAGGTGAACTTGGCCTCGTCGCGCGGTTCGTAGTTCGCCGTGTCCATGTAGTGCACGCCGGTCTTGAGACAGGCGTCCATGATCGCGAGATCCTGATAGGGCAACGCCATGTTGATGATGAGGTCCGGCTTGACCTTCTCGATCAGCGCGACGGTCTCTTTGACGTTGTCGGCGTCGACCTGATGCACGCCGATCTTGCCCTCGCAGCGAGCCGCGATCTTCTTGCAGCTTTCCAGACGGCGCGACGCGAGATGGATCTTCTTGAACACGTCGCGGTTCATCGCGCACTTCTGCGCCACGACCGAACCTGCGGCGCCCGCGCCGATGATAAGCACAGTGTCCATGAGTGATCTCCGCTAGTGATTTCCCGCGACCGATGCCGGTAAAGGCAAGTCGCGATCGAGACATGAAATGCGTTCGGCGCGGCGCGTCGTGCGCTGGAATACACAGCCGCCACATAGTGCAATCGATGTTGGCCTTCAACCGATAAACGCCGCAGTCACCGTGAAATTTCGGGATAGGACTTCGTGACGGATTGATTACACCGGCACGACGCGATCGTGGGGAAACGCGATCGAGATGCGGGTGCCGCGTCCCAACTCGCTGCCGATCGTCAGGGCTGCTCCGCCCGCGGCAGCCAGAGTGCGAACCAGGGGAATGCCGATGCCGGTGCCGCCGGATCGCCGGCGCAACGGTTCGGCGATAACTCCGCCAGGACCGACGCGCCGCAGCTCCGCTTCGCTCATACCGTCGCCGGTGTCTGCGATCTCCAGCACAACGGGGCCGCCCGGCTGGTAGCCGAGCCGAATGTCGACGCGCCCACCCGGCGGCGTATACTTCAGCGCATTGGCGATCAGGTTGTTGAGCATCTGCAGCACACTGCGGCGGTCCGCGATCACGTGCGGCAACCCTGCCGGGATATGCGTCGCGAGCACGACGCCCGCAGCCGCAGCCATTTCCTGGAGGGCTGACGCGCCTCCTGCCACGATCGACGCGAGATCGAGCTCGGCGAACTCCAGCGGGCCGCTGCCCCCACGTCCCCCTCCCGCCGGATCGAGAAGCGCCGCGACCACGGTATTGGCGAGGGCGGCGCTTTGATGGATGTCGGCGGCGTATTCCCGGTAGCGGTCGTTTCCCAGTGGCCCCAGCCGTTCGTCCCGCATGATCTCGGCGAGCACCACGATCGCGCCGAGCGGTGTCCGCAGCTCGTGCGCGAGCCGGCCGATATAGACCGTACGGCTCGCATCTGGCGGCGGCGCGGCCAAAGTCGCGGTCGTTCGGTCTTCTCGCTGCGCCACGTCCCGTGCCACTGTTCAGTTGTGTCTGCGGCCCATGGGCACCACCCCCACGGGTTCGTCAAGCGCCGGTTTTTGCCGGGGACTTTCGGATCGGAGACTTTCGGATAACGAATCGGCATATCGCTCACCTGATTGGTGACGGCGGCCCCCAGATGAGCGATGATCGCTCCACTGTCAGTATCCCGGCGCGATGGCGAGTTGGCGCCGGCAGTTTCGTCAGCACCCAACGGAGACGACAGCCATGGCAGAGATCCCCAAAATGGAAATTCCCGACGCCATGCGTCAGGCAGCCGAGAAAAACATCGAGCAGGCGCGGACGTCCTACACCCAGATGCTCGAAATGACGCGGAAGTCGCAGGAGCAGATCACGCGTTCGTCGGAGGCGATGACCGAGGCGACGATCGATCTTCAGTCGAAGATGCTGCGCTTCACCGAGGAGAACCTCGACGCCGGCTTCAAGCTGGCGACGGAGTTGGCGCGGGCACGCGACATGAAGGACTTCTTCGAGATTCAGGGCAGGCACGCCCAGCGGCAGATGCAAATCTACGCGCTGCAGGCCCAGGAACTCGGCCGTCTGATGGCCGAGGCCGCACAGAAATCGCAGCCCAAGAAATGAGCCGAGCCAAGCGTCTTCAGCCAGCGATTCTGCACTAGACCAGTTTGAAGACGCCGCGCTCGGCCTCGTCGAGCTGATCGACGAGCCCCATTTCCCACGCGATGTAGCCGCGCGCGGCTTCTGCATTGCCGTCGTGCCGGTCGTGTACGAAGAACAGATAGTCGATGCAATC
>CAMDMH010000643.1 GCA_945901835.1 Devosia equisanguinis
GAAACGGCATAGCTTCGATCATGGCGGCGACGAATCCTGTGGGAGACGCGCACGCGCTGCTTCAACACCAGAACGTTATGCCAATCCAATGGGTTCGTCGCTGCCCATCGAGTCGCATGCGAAGCTAGGGCGAATAAGACGGGCTAGCAAGCGATGAGGCTGCCTATATCACCGGCACGACGCTCGTGGTCGATGGCGGCGTAACAGCGACTTGTCCAGGTGTGTGAGGAGTTCGCAATGAACAAAGGTAACCGACAGACGGGGGCTCACTTAGTGACCGGTTGGCATAGGTGCATCTGCTATACGACAGCTGATGGTCGATGGCGGCCATGTATGTGCCGCAGATAGGAAGGAGGTGCCTCCGCCCAAGCGGCAGCCGAAGCCCGACGTCGGCATAGCGAACCAGCCGCATGCTAGACTTACGCTTCGGCCAAGATGAAAGCGACGCATCTGCCCGCGATCATCATGGTCGGGGCACTGGTGTTGCCCGACGTCACTGTCGGCATCACCGACGCATCTGCGATACGTAGGCCCTCAACGCCGCGCACACGCAATCTGGAATCGACGACGGAATCGTTATCCGATCCCATACGACATGTGCAGCTTGGATGAAACACGGTGCGACCATTGCGACGGATTATTTCATTGATCTCGTTTGAGCTTGCGCTGTCGCTTACGCCGGGTCCCGGAATCAGCTCGATCTTGGCGATATCCGCCACTGCTGACTGGCTCATGATACGGCGTGCGATCTGAACGCCCCGCCGCAGTGTTTCGACATCGCGATCGTCGGCCAGCGCGTTCGCTTCGAGGCGAATACGGTCCTGGGGCTTACTAGATTGCAGACTGACACGCCCTCGCGAATGGGGCCTGAGAACCCATGGGTTTACGGTCAGTCCGTGAATCGGCCGAATGCCCTTCCCGGGCTCGGCCTGCACCATGGCAGCAACGCTGAACTGCAGGTCTGGTCGACCGCTTCCGTCCGAGTCCACGAATGCGGCAGCCTCAATGATATTGCTCGTCAACAATCCCCGCCGGAGCAGAAGATACTCGAGGCCATGGCGCACTGCCCTGAAGCCGCGATCCTCCCCATGCAGACCAATGGGCCGCTTGAGCTCGATGGCAACCAACGTTTGGAAATGGTCCTGGTAGTTCGCACCCACCCCGGGAAGATTAACCAACGTATCGATGCCATGCCGACGCAGATGCTCCGCCGGACCCAGGCCAGACAGCATCATGATCTTGGGCGTATTGAAGGCACCGGCCGTGAGGATGATTTCCTTTCGCGCAAGGAAAGTGCGTGGAGTTCCAGATCGGTCGCGAGTCTCGACTGTTACGGCGCGGCGCCGTTCGAACCCAACGCGCTCAACCCGTGTCTCGAAAGAAACCGACAGCGTTTCCCGATGCGCCTCCGGCGCGAGAAATGCCGTCGCCGCACTGATGCGCCGGCCGCGATGCGAAGTCAGCTGGTGGAAACCGGCGCCCTCCTGCTTCTCACCGTTGAAGTCGGAGTTGCGTGCAATACCAGCCGCCACGGCCGCCTCTACGAACGCGCGATTGGCCACATGCCGGTACTCCTGGTCAGCGACGACCAACGGACCATCGGTTCCGTGATACGGCTCTCCGAGGCGCATATTCGCCTCCTGAGCTTTGAATGCCGGCAGAACATCCGCATAGCTCCAGCCAGTCGCGCCTCCTAGGTGCCAGTCGTCGAAATCTTGCCGCTGTCCACGGACATAACACATCGCGTTGACGGAGCTGCCGCCACCCAAGACCGTCCCTTGGGGAACGGGCATCGAACGTCCCAGAAGGCCCGGCTCCGGCTGGCTTACCACTATATTGGCGTCGCGCGTCGCCAGGGCCTTAAAGAATGTGCCGGTGATGTGGATCCAGGGATTTATGTCGCGACGCCCCGCTTCGATCAAAAGTACCGAGTAGCGGCCATCTCGAGCTAGCCCAGCCGCAATCACGCAACCTGCTGCGCCGCCGCCCGCCACGATGTAGTCATAGCTATCTGCTTGCGGGCCCCGATAGGGGTTTAGGATCGGCAGCATCAATTTCAACCTGCTCCACCTGCGCCTTGGAAAGCACGAACGCGGCGCTTTCGTTTCATCCGATCTGGCGGGGAATAATGCCGCCGACTGCACACGTAAGCTTTCAACAGCCAGATCAAATTCTGCCCCGGCCTCTACTTCCATCAACGAGCCAGCCGAACTTCTCTTGCGCCTTCTTTGCCACTTCCAGGCTTGGTGCATTGACGGGAGGAAACTGGTCGCGCCACACAAAGGGGCGGCAGGCATCAATTACTGCGAGAGAATGCGTCATGTCGCCTTGATCGCGCTTATGGGGCGGCAGTCGCGGATCGGCGGGCGAGTCCCATACGCCTTCCATGAACTGGATCGATTCCTTGGGATCTGTGCGTGTGCACATAGCCCAGACCAGCTGCTCAAGATTGGTTACGTCGACGTCGTCGTCGCATACGATGACGTATTTGGTAGCATACGCCGAGGCTCCCGTCTGGGCGGCGATGAAGCCCGCCTGCTTGGCGTGGCCTGGATAACTCTGCTTGATGGCGACGCCGTGCAGAAGTCGCGCGCCGCCGGTTTCATGACTCCACACGGCCGTTACTCCCGGGACGCCCGCATTGGTCATGTATTGCTTGACCATCGCCGAGCGCATGACGGCGCGGTAACGCGACATCTCGTCGGGTCCGGCACCCATCGGCGGGACGCCGTGCAGGATTGGATTATTGCGGTGATATATCGCCTTGATGTCCAATACCGGGTGCTGCACCGCACCGCCCGCATAATAGCCCATCCATTCGCCGAACGGACCTTCGAGTTCCGTCTTGTCTGGATAGCAATAGCCTTCAAGAACGATCTCGGCGTTGGCGGGAAAGGGAAGGCCTGTAAATCGTCCCTTCACGAGTCGCTCCGGCCGACCCCGCATGCCGCCGACAACATCGAGTTCGAAAACGCCGTAGGGCGCTTCCGTGCCGCCATAAAAGAACGACATTGGGTCGCCGCCCAGCACCATCACGGCCGGCATGGGCTCACCCTTCGACCAATACTTCGCGCGATGAATCCAGCCGTGATGGCCCCTGGCGATCTGGAAACCAACGGTGTCCCTATCATGTACCTGCGCGCGATAGGCTCCCGCGTTGAGCCAGCCTTCCTCTGGATCGCGGGTGACAGTATAAGTGCCCGTGCCGATATAGCGGCCGCCGTCTTG